>QIDL01000299.1 GCA_003228415.1 Gammaproteobacteria bacterium
TTGCGCCTCCAGATCGAAGTAATAAAGATCGTTGGCACGAACGTAGGAGATGTAATTCCCGAGTGGTGAGAAGTGAAAATCGGTCTGACGGCTACCCGGCTGGGTAAAAACCTTCAGGGCCCCGGTCGTGACATCGAACAGATAACCCGCGCCAGCGGCGGGAATGAGCAGATCGCGGCCGTTGGGATTGAATTCGAATGCAGTGATTCCGGTATTGAACAACCGCTTGCGCTCTCGCTCCGCCTTCTCTGCAGCACTCAAACTGGTCGAATCAGTCACCAGTTCTCTGGCGTCCAGCCAGCAGCGGCTTGTCTCACTGGCCAGATCGAAGCGCCAGAGATCCAGACGCTCTCGATCGTCGCTCGAGGGCTGCAAGTAAGCGACGTAGCCGCCGTCCGGAGCAAACGCGAATTGCGAAGGCAGGGTGCCGCCCAGTGGCGGATTTCCAAACAGCCGTTCGACAGTCAGATCAGCCATAGATGTCAAGGTTACCGGTCAATGAATGTCAGAGCCGCGGCCGGTTCAAGAAGACGCCGCAGCAGGTTGCCCTCCAGAATACTCGAATCCGGGAGTCGGTAAGCATCGAGGTCGAGGACTGGCTATGAGCACCGTCAGCGGCCAACCGAGTGAGCGAATTGACCTCCTCCTGGAGGGCAAGTTCGTGAAGCGAGGGGATCGCGGAGCGATTGGACGAGGTGCTCATAGCCAGTCCTCGACCTCGATGCGGTTGCCAGCTTGCCGGTTTCTGACAAATTCTGGACGGCAGCCGGCTAGCGGCCGAACGCGTCGCGGGTCAGATTCTCCACTCCGTCATCGGTGAGCACGACGTTGTCTTCGATACGAATGCCACCAAAGGGGATCAGAGCATCTACCAGCGACCAGTCGATGAGATCGCCGCTGGCCCCGTTTCTAGCCCGATCCAACAGCTGCGGGATGAAATACAGACCGGGTTCTATGGTGACCGGCATACCCGGTTCCAGGGCGCGAGTGAGCCGCAGGGCTGCATAATTTTCCGGTGGCGGCACGACGCCACCTTCGATGCCGCTCTGCTGGCCGCCTACGTCGTGGGTCTGCAGGCCGATGAGGTGTCCGAGTCCGTGCGGTAGAAACGTCTCCGTGATGCCCGCTTCGAAGGCGCTCGCAGCACTGCAGGTGACAAGACCTGCCTCCTCGAGAATTCCGGCGAGGCGCACGTGCATATCGACGTGCAGATCCAGGTACGCTGTGCCTGGCGAGATGTGATCGATGAGACTCTGCTGAGCAGCATCCAGCCGGCCGATCAGTTCCGCGAAAAGGCTGCCTGGATTGCTGGCGTAGGTTCGGGTGATGTCCGCGGCGTAGCCGTTGTGATTGCCACCCGCATCAATGAGGAAGCTACGCACCTCTGCCGGTGGCGATCTATCGTAGTGCTGGTAGTGAAGCACGCCCGCGTGCTCGTTCAATGCCACGATATTTGAGTACGGCAACTCTCTCGCAAGTTGTTCCGAGGCCGCGAGATAGTCGAGATTGATTTGAAACTCACTCAAACCCTGCTCGAAAGCAGCCCGAGCCGCCAGGTGGCCGCGCACCGCTTTGGCAGTTGCCGCTCGCATGCAGGCGAGTTCGAAGGCCGTTTTCGTGGCGCGCTCGAAGTGCAGGTGATTGATCAGCAGAGATGGATTCAGATCCTGAGTGAGAAAATTTTCGGGGCCACCAGGGCCTGGTTCGCCCACGAAGGCGATGTGATTGCCACTGGCGAGGGCGGCACGTTCGATATTCCTCAGCAGTGCAGCAGCGTCAACACAGACTTCGACCTCGAATTCACCGGCCCAGCCAGGCAACTCCGGCGCCTGGTGCCAGTAATCGTCCGGCTGCAGGAAGTATAGTTTCGAGCGCCTGCCCGGCACGATCAACAGCGCGCTACCTTCGGCAAGCTCGCTGGGACACCACTGCAGAAAATGCGGATTGATCCTGTGCGGCGGCGACTGATCATCGAGAAAGTAGTTCCTGCTGATGCCGGCGGTCACAATCGCGGCATCGTAACCGGCGAATGCCAGTGCGCGTGCCCAGCGCTCTGAGATTTGCTCGAGGTGGTCTTTGAAGCCGGGATCATCCATGGCGCCAGTATAACAACTCAAATCATTCCCCCCTTCCCACACTCGTGTTAGATTCCTCGATCGCATTCACTCGTCCCAAGGGGGATTCATGGGTTCGTACGCCTACGTGGCGCCTGGTACCGTGGCGGAAGCCGTGGCGGTTCTGCAGGATCATGCCAGTCGAAACAAGCGGGCTCAGGTGCTTGCTGGTGGAACCGATGTACTCGTGCAGATGCGCACGATGGATCGGGAACCACGCACCATCGTCGACATCAAGACCATCGAGGAGATGAATCGTCTCGACATCGGTGCTGAACAGACATACATCGGCGCGGCCGTGGCCAGCGCCATATTGAACGAAAACGACACGCTCAGGGGACTGTTCCCCGGCCTGCTGGAAGCGGCCGAGCTGATCGGCTCCACCCAGATACAAGGTCGCGCATCCATTGGCGGTAACCTCTGCAATGCTTCACCTGCCGGAGACACTATCCCTGCTTTGATAGTAAATGCGGCGGTCTGTGTGATTGCAGGCCCCGCTGGTGAGCGGGAACTGGCGGCCGAGGATTTCGTCACCGGCGTCGGCACCAACGCGCTGGCGGCCGGTGAGTTGCTGCTGGGGATCAGACTCGACAACCCGTCGGCGAAGACCCGCGATGCTTATCTGCGCTTCATTCCACGCACGGAAATGGATATCGCGGTGGCAGGCTGTGGGCTCAGGCTCAGTTTCGATGATAGCGGCATCTGCACCGCGGCCAGGGCCGCGATCGGGGCGGTAGCACCCACGGTGTTGCTGGTCCCCGCGGCCGCTGAGGCGCTGGTCGGGTCGAAAGTCGATGATGCGGCGTTGGCCGCTGCTGGAGCCGCCTGCAGCGCAGCGTCGTCACCCATCACCGACAAGCGCGGCACGGCGGACTATCGTCGCAAAATCGTCGCGGTATTGTGTCGCCGTGCTGGCGCGATCGCTCGCGATAGAGCTCTCGGTTAACGGGTCAGGAAGTCATAATGAGCAAGGTACAGGTATCCACATCCATCAACGAAGAAACCATCGAGTTTCTTTGCGAACCCGAGCAGACGCTACTGGATGTGCTGAGAGAGAACTTAGGCAAAACCGGCACCAAAGAAGGATGCGCCACCGGCGATTGCGGCGCCTGCAGCGTGCTGTTGAACGGTCGTCTGGTCTGTTCCTGCCTGGTGCTGGCAGTGGAATGCCAGGATGCCGAGGTCACCACGATCGAAGGAATCGCGACAGACCAAGGTCTGCATCCGATTCAGCAGAAGTTCCTGGAGCACGCCGCGCTGCAATGCGGGATCTGCACCCCGGGATACATCATCGCCACGAAAGCGTTGCTGGAGAAAATTCCCAACCCGGACGAACAGACCATTCGCTACTGGCTGGCAGGAAATCTATGTCGGTGCACGGGCTACGATAAAATTGTCAGGGCGGTACAGGACGTGGCGACCGAGTTGGCCTCCGAGGTAAGAGACGCAAGCCCGGAAGCACAATGATTGAGGAGATGTAGGCAAGTGGCAGAAGCACAACAATACAAGTCGATCGGCACTCGGCCCATCCGCCCGGATGGGGTGGATAAAGTCACCGGTCGCGCTCAGTTCGGCGCAGATCTGAACCTGCCTAACATGCTGTATGGCTCGGTGCTCCGGAGCCCGCACGCCCATGCGAAGATCAAGAGTGTCGATGTGAGCGGGGCGTTGGCCATGCCGGGCGTCTATGCCGCGATATCCGGTGCCGATTTCCCGGCCGGAGGGTCGGGTGCGGTTGGCGGTGAAGGCGGCGGTGACGTGGCCGACGTTGCTAAAAATGTCATGGCTCGCGACAAGGTGCTGTATCACGGTCATGCGGTGGCGGCAGTCGCTGCGACTTCCATCTCTCTGGCCGAAGCGGCGCTGAAAGCCATCACGGTGGAATACCAACCGCTCACTCCAGTGCTGGACCTGGACGCCGCGATGCTACCGGATGCACCCTTGCTGGATGAGAAGTGTTTTACTAAGAACCTTCCAGAACCTGCTGATAAACCAAGCAATATTGCAGCGGTGATGAACCTGGCCCGAGGCGATGTCGAGCAGGGATTCGAGCAGGCCGACGTGATCGTCGAGGGCGACTATCGAGTTCCCATGGCGCACCAGGGATACATCGAGCCGCATGCCTGTGTGGCGACGATGAATGAAGCCGGCCAGGCAACTGTCTGGTGCTGTACTCAGGGTCATTTCGATTTCCGCGCCATGACCTCCAAGATTCTCAATATGAATGTGGCAGATCTGAAGTTTATCGCCTCAGAGATCGGTGGCGGTTTCGGCGGCAAGACGGTGGTGTATCTGGAGCCGCTTGCCGTGCTTCTCTCACAGCAATCGAGACGCCCGGTGAAGATGATGATGACCCGTGAGGAGGTGTTTCGAGCGACGGGCCCCACCTCGGGAACTCGCTGCAAGGTGAAGGTTGGCGCAAAAAAGGATGGAACGATCACCGCGGCCACCGCGTGGCTCGCATATGAAGCAGGCGCATTCGCCGGTGCACCCATGGGTCCTGGCGCAATGTGCATATTTGCACCCTATGACCTCGAAAACTTCAAGGTCGAGGCCTTCGATGTGCTGGTCAACAAACCGAAGGTAGCCGCGTATCGCGCGCCAGGCGCGCCGCAATCCATGCATGCCATGGAGTCGGCACTGGACGATCTGGCGATCGAGTTGAAGATGGATCCCATCGATCTCCGGCTCAAAAACGCCGCCGACGAAGGCACCCAGGCCGCCTATGGACCCAAGTTTCCGGCGATCGGCCTGAAGGCGTGTCTGGAGGCTGCCAGGAAACATCCGAACTATACTAGTCCGGTACCTGAAGGCGCAGGCCGGGGTGTGGCGGTCGGGTTCTGGTTCAATGTCGGTATGCAGTCGAGCGCGGAAGTGCACATCAACGAAAACGGCACGGTCCAACTGATTGAAGGCAGCCCCGATATTGGCGGATCGCGGGCTTCGATGTGCCTGATGGCCTCAGAGACCCTCGGCGTGCCCTATGAACAGATCCGGGCACTGGTTGGGGATACCGAGAGCACCGGTTTCAGCAACGTTACCGGCGGTAGCCGCACTACTTTTGCGACCGGCATGGCGGTCATACAGGCCTGTGAAGACATCATTACTCAGTGTAAGGCGCGTGCCGCAGTAACCTGGGGCATGGATGAAGATCAGGTCGACTGGCAGGAC
>QIDL01000041.1 GCA_003228415.1 Gammaproteobacteria bacterium
ATCTGTGTGGCCAGCCGATCGTGACCGCGAGCCTTCAGCGCGTGTAACAGGTAAGGAGCCCCGTTGAGACTGTCTGCTACCCTGCGGACACACTGGGCGTTGTTATCGATGGTTCCTCCGATCCCGCCCTTCTGACGCCAGACGATCCGACAGCGCCAGCCGTCCGTGTAGAAAGTCGCATCTGTGCTGGGCCATTTCAAATCAAACCTGTCCATTGTTCGGACCTCTTGCAGACGAGCCGTCTTCAGTAAACGGTCCAACCCCCGACGGGTCTGTGCCGCACTTCACACTCTCGCGCGATCCCTGAAATCAGACGCAAAACAGCCTGAGCCGGGAAACTCATCACAAACGTGTTAGATTTCTGATCCGGGAAGGACCATAAGAGGGTGCTGCGGTTGTTACGCCGGAAGTGTTTGGCGGTGATTGCCTGCCTGGCGGCGTCACAGTCGCATGCCATCGAGTACCAGCACGGCTACTCCTATATGGGCGATGCCGAGCTCCCGTCCGGGTTTGCCCATTTTCGCTATGTCAATCCGAAGGCTCCAAAGGGCGGCGAGTTGCGCCTCGGCGAGCAGGGGACCTGGGACACTTTCAACCCCACCTCCATGAAGGGTCGTTCGGTCGGCGGAACGGAGTTCTGGATATTCCGAAACCTGCTTTACGATCGGCTGCTCGAGCGCGCCGAGGATGAACCCACCGCCCGCTACGGCCGGCTCGCAGAAGGAGTCGCCATTGCCGAAGATTGTTCGTGGATCGCGTTCAAGCTCCGCAACGGCGCCTATTGGCACGACGGTGTGCCAATCACCGCCGAAGACCTGGTATTCAGCTTTCGTCACTATCAGGATACCGCCGCACCCGATATCCGCGCCCCGTTCAGCGTTTTCGAGGACATAGAAGTGCTGAATGAGCGGGAAGTGAAGTACTGGGTCAAGCCCGAAGCCCGCTGTGATCCCATCCTGCCTATCCGGCTCGGTAATGTGCCGGTGATGCCCGCCCACTACTGGGAAGACCGGGATATCACCAAATCGACGGTGGAACCCCCGTTAGGCAGCGGTCCTTACCGGATCGGCGACTTTCAGGTCGGCCGTCACGTGATCTGGGAGCGGGTCGACGATTATTGGGGGCGCGATCTGCCGGTGAACAAAGGCCGCTACAACTTCGATCGGATCAAGTTCGACTACTTCAAGGATCAATCGGTCATTTTTGAAGCAATTAAAGGCAACGTGATCGATATTCGGGAAGAAACCGGGCCTCGGCGTTTTTTCGAAGACTACGATTTCCCAGCCGCACAAAAAGGCTATTTCAAAACCGAGCTGGTTCGCGAGGGCAAACCCGCCGGACTCTGGTGGCCGCTGTTCTGGAACTTGCGGCAACCGCGTTTCCAGGACATCCGGGTTCGTGAGGCGCTCTGGCTGCTCTACGATACCCGCTGGCTGAACGAGAAAACCTCCTACGGCTACTGGGGCGAGGGGGTGAGCTTCTTCCACCACTCGATGATGGCCCACTCGGGGTTACCCACCCCTGAAGAGCTCGAGCTGCTCGAGCCCTGGCGAGACCAGATCCCCGAACGGGTATTCACCGAGCCATTCAAAACACCTCCGGACATAGGCCACGGCTGGACCCGGGACAAGATTCTCCGGGCCATGAAGCTCTTCAACGACGCAGGGTGGGTGATTCGCGACGGGGTGCTGGTCCACCGGGAAACCGGCGAGCCTTTCGAAATTGGAATCATCGCTGTTTCTCGCGGGATGGCGGGCCATCTGTATCCGTTCACCAAGGTCCTCAAGCGACTCGGCATCGAAGCGACGGTGAAAGCACCGGAGACGTCCAACTGGCTGTATCGGATGCGCGCCGGAGACTTCGATGGCGGCACCATCTGGTTTCTGCCGGACTACACCCCGACCCTGCTGGTCTCAAACAGCTTCTCCAGCGCGGCCGCCCAACAAGCCTTCAGCTACAACTGGGCTCATGTGGAAAATCCGGCCATCGACGATCTCATCGGCAAGATGTATGCCGCGCGCACTCTGAAAGATTTTCTCGCGGCCACCCGGGCCATCGACCGGGTGCTGCTGTGGAACTTCTATTTCATCCCCGGTATGTCCAAGGTCAACTATGCGCGGGTCTACTGGGACAAATTCGGCCGGCCCGACCACGGAGTGCTGCAGCGGGTCGTGCACATGGACACCTGGTGGTGGGACCAGGGAAAAGCCTCTCGGATTGAAGCGGACATTGCTGGTACGGAGGAGGGTGACTGAACATGGGCGCCTATGTACTGCGCCGCCTGGCTCTGGTCGTGCCAACCCTGTTCGGGGTCATGGTGGTCAATTTCGTGCTGGTGCAGTTCGCCCCTGGCGGCCCGGTCGAGCAGATGATGGCACAGTCCACCGGCATGAGTATGGGCGCCACCGCAAATATCACCGCCGGTGGCAGTATGGGTCCACCTTCCAGCGGAGCTTATACCGGCGGTGACGGGCTCGATCCGGACATCGTCGCCGAACTGGAGAAACAGTTCGGATTTGACAAACCGGCACATGAACGGTTCTTTCGGATGATGTGGAACTATATTCAGCTCGATTTCGGAGACAGCTATTTTCAGGATCGGCCAGTGGTGGATCTTGTCCTCGAGCGACTGCCGGTATCCATTTCCCTCGGGCTCTGGTCGCTGCTGCTGATTTACTGCATCTCCATCCCCATGGGGGTAGCCAAAGCCGTGCGGGACGGCTCCCACTTCGACGTCTGGACCAGCGGTCTGGTTTTTGCCGCCTATGCCATTCCGGGTTTTCTCATGGCGGTCCTGCTTATCGTGATCTTCGCCGGCGGTAGCTACTTCGACTGGTTTCCGCTCAGAGGCCTGGTTTCCGACCACTTCCATGACCTGAGCACGGGAGGCAAGATCGCCGACTATTTCTGGCACATGGCGCTGCCGCTTTCCGCTCTGACCATCGGTGGCTTTGCCACACTGACCATGCTCACCAAGAACTCATTCTTAGAAGAACTCGGCAAACAGTTCGTACTCACGGCTCGGGCCAAAGGTCTGTCCGAACACCGGGTCATGTATGGGCATGTGTTTCGCAACGCCATGCTCATCGTTATCGCCGGATTCCCAGCCGCGTTCGTCGGCATTCTATTTACCGGCGCCCTGCTGATCGAGGTGATCTTTTCGCTGGACGGAATCGGTTTGCTGGGCTACGAAGCGGTAATCAAACGGGACTATCCGATTTTGTTCGGCACCTTGTTTTCCTTCACCCTCATCGGCCTGGTGATGCAGCTCATCGGCGATCTTACCTATGTGATGGTTGATCCTCGCATCGATTTCGAGACCAGGGACCTGTGACCCCGCTCAACCAAAGGCGCCTGGCGAACTTCAAGGCCAACCGCCGCGGGTTCTATTCACTGATAATCTTTCTGGTGTTATTTTTCGCCTCGCTGTTTGCCGAGTTTATCGCCAACGAAAAGCCCATCGCATTCACCTTGCACGACGAACTCTATCTGCCGGTTTTCTTCTCTTATACGGAATCGGAACTGGGTGGTGAGCTCGAGACTGAAGCCTATTACAGGGACCCCTATGTCGAGGCGTTGATCAACGCCGACGGTTGGGTTCTTTGGCCCCCGGTTCGCTATAGCCATGACACCATCGACTGGGAAATTGAAGGTCACCTGCCGAACCCGCCGAGTGCCGACCACCTGCTCGGTACCGATGGACTGGCCACGGATGTGCTGGCAAAGATTATCTACGGCTTCCGTCTTTCGGTGTTGTTCGGCTTGTCACTGACGCTGATCAGCTCGGTGATCGGTATTACGGTCGGGGCATTCCAAGGCTACTTCGGCGGCATGACCGACCTGCTTGGCCAGCGGATCGTGGAAATCTGGGCCGGGTTGCCGGTGCTGCTCATGCTCATCATTCTAGCCAGCGTGGTAGAACCCAACGTTTACTGGTTGCTGCTGATCCTGGCATTTTTCAGCTGGATGGCGCTGGTGGGCGTAGTCCGTGCGGAGTTTCTGCGCGCCCGTAACTTCGACTTCGTAAGAGCAGCCCGGGCACTCGGAGTCTCCAATTTGACCATCATGCGCCGTCACGTGTTGCCCAACGCCATGGTCGCAACACTGACCTATCTGCCGTTCATTTTGAACGGGTCCATCACCACGCTCACCGCGTTGGATTTTCTCGGCTTTGGACTCCCCATCTCGGAACCTTCCCTTGGGCGGCTGCTCGAACAAGCCCGCACCAACCTGCAAGCCCCGTGGCTCGGCGTGACCGCCTTCGCGGCGCTCGCCACCATGCTCACCCTGCTTATTTTCGTCGGTGAGGCGGTCCGGGATGCACTGGACCCTCGTCGAACACTGGCTAACGCGGTGACAACGAACAACTTCGCCACGGTAGGAACATGAGCCTGCTCACGGTCGACAATTTGTGGGTGCGCTTTGGTGAGCAGGATGCGGTCAGAGGAGTGTCGTTCAATATCGAACACGGAGAAACCGTGGCGCTGGTGGGCGAATCCGGCTCAGGCAAATCGGTAACCGCTCTATCGGTGCTGCAGCTCTTGCCCTATCCCATGGCCAGCCATCCCCAGGGTTCCATCACCGTCGAGGGAATGGAGGTCATTGGTGCGCCCAAAGCGGATCTCCTGGCTCTACGCGGCGCTCTTGTCAGTATGATCTTTCAGGAGCCCATGACTTCTCTGAACCCGCTGCACTCCATAGAGCGTCAAGTCGGAGAAACACTGGTGCTGCACAAAGGCCTCACCAGAAAGCAGGCCCGGTCGCGGACGCTGGACCTGCTGAAGCTGGTGCGGCTCGCCGAGGCAGAAAGCCGTCTGTCCGCCTATCCCCATGAGCTCTCCGGCGGCCAGCGGCAACGAGTGATGATCGCGATGGCGCTTGCCAACGAACCAGAACTGCTGATCGCCGATGAGCCTACCACCGCGCTGGACGTCACCATCCAGGCTCGCATCCTCAAACTTCTGAATGATCTGCAGGGTGAGCTGGGCATGGCCATGTTACTGATTTCCCACGATCTCGGTGTGGTGCGAGCCATGGCAGACCGGGTTTGCGTGATGACCGAGGGCGAGATCGTGGAAGCGGACAGCCGCAATCAGATATTCAGTTTTCCCAGGCATCCTTATACACGGCACCTGTTGGCTTCAGAACCGAAGGGACAACCGTTGGTCGCTCGACAGCAAGCGCCGGTGGTCCTGCGTGCGGAAAACCTGTCTGTGCAC
>QIDL01000038.1 GCA_003228415.1 Gammaproteobacteria bacterium
TTCTGAACGAACGAAGGGTACCATCATGGTGCGACTCATTGATCTGACTGTGACCCTCGATCCTGCGAATCGGGACAAGTTACCAACACGTGCCCGGGCCCTTGCAGGGGTCATCGCGCCGGAGATCGAATATCTGCATCCGGCGGAAGCGGGTGGGCGCGACGCGTTCTGCGTGAGCTTAGGCTGTCAACCTGATGATCTTCCAGACGGTGAAGGATGGGGCGCGGAACGGCTCAGCGATATGTCATCCCATTGCGGCACTCATGTCGACGCGCCGCTGCACAGCGGATCCCACAACCAGGGCAAACCTGCCCGGACAATCACCGACGTCTCCTTGGATGAATTGTTCTGTCCCGGACTGGTGCTCGACGTTCGTCCCTGGGCGCGCAGCGGCGAAGAGATAGATATCGAAATGCTGGACAGCGCACTGAAAGAGACCGGCTGCGCCATCGAGAAAGGCACCGCTGTACTGATTCGCACCGGGCAGGAACGCTTTTCCATGGACGATCCGGAATTCTTCATCCAACCCGGCATGTCTCGCGCGAGCACTCTGCATCTCATCGCCCAGGGCGCCACGGTCCTGGGCACCGACGCCATAGGTTGGGATCTTCCCTTCAACATCATGAACCGGCGTTTCCGCGAGACGGGTGACAAATCTCTGCTGTGGGATGGCCACAAGGCGATCGTCGAAAAGGAGGCTTTCATCGTGCAGCAGTTGACGAACCTGGGTGCTCTGCCGTCCGGTGGGTTCATGGTCGGCTTTTTTCCGATCAAGCTGGCCAGGAGCAGCGCCGCCCCGGCGCGGGTGGTCGCCTTTGTCGAGTAATAGCTCGTGATAAAGCCAACCATAAGTCGCCATCAGCACAGTGCCCATTGGGGGGCATTTCAGGCGGTCGTGGAAGACGGTCGATTCGTGGCAGTCGAGCCCTTCCAGGGTGATTGCCAACCCTCACCCATATCCCAGGCACTGCCAGACGCGGTCTACAACTCCGCTCGTATCGCGCATCCGATGGTACGCCGCAGTTGGCTCGAGCGCGGCCCTGGAGCGGCACCAGAAAAACGGGGAGCGGAACCGTTCGTGCAGGTCTCCTGGGAGCAGGCGCTGCGTCTGGTGGGCGATGAGATCGAACGGGTCAAGGGCGATTTTGGCAACGCCGCAATATTCGCCGGATCGTATGGCTGGGCCAGCGCCGGACGATTCCATCATCCCATCACCTTGATCAAACGCTTCTTCAATACCATCGGCGGTTTCACCAATCAGGTGGGAAATTACTCGGTAGGTGCGGGCCTGATCCTGCTGCCTTACGTGGTGGGTACGACGCGGGCCACGGGCGGGCCTCTCACCAGTTGGGACAGCATCGCCGGGAATACGGAGCTGTTTGTTTCCTTCGGCGGGTTGCCGCTGAAGAATTCCCAGGTGGCCGACGGCGGCATCGCCATTCACACCATCGAGAGTTGGCAACATCGAGCTAAGGAAGGGGGCGTTGAGTTTGTGAACGTTTCTCCGAATCGCGAGGACTGTGCCGACTTTCTCGAAGCCGAGTGGATCGCGCCCCGGCCAAACACCGACGTGGCCCTGATGCTGGGGCTTGCCCACACGCTGGCCAGCGAGGGTCTGGCCGACCAGCGGTTCATTGATCGTTACTGCGTCGGCTACCAGCGCTTCTCCGAGTACCTGCTTGGCACATTGGATGGCACGGCGAAGAATGCCGACTGGGCCGCGCGCATCTGCGATGTATCTGCGGAAACGATCCGCACGCTGGCACGACGCATGGCCTCTCACCGGACCATGCTCAACACCAATCTTTCGCTACAGCGCGGCGATCACGGCGAGCAACCGTTCTGGATGACCATCGTGCTGGCGAGCATGCTGGGTCAGATCGGTTTGCCGGGCGGTGGCTTCGGGCTGGGTTACGGGTCGATCTCCGGCATGGGTGTGCCACAGACGGAAATTCGCCCCTTGCGCATGTCGACGGGTACCAGGGCGATCGACAGCGCCGTTCCCGTGGCCCGCTTTGTGGACATGCTGCTGAACCCGGGAGACAGCATCGATTGGAATGGTCGCACCGTGGTCTTTCCGGATATCAGGATGATCTACTGGGCGGGCGGCAATCCGTTCTCCCATCACCAGGACATCAATCGAATGGTGTCGGCATTTCAGCGCCCGGATACCATCGTGGTTCACGAGCCCTGGTGGACGCCCATGGCCCGCATGGCGGACGTGGTATTGCCGATCACCACATCGCTGGAGCGTAACGACATCGGCGCCAGCACCCGGGACCGCTTTCTTGTCAAGATGGAACAAGCCATCGAACCGGTAGCTGAGGCCCGCAATGACTTCGACGTGTTCGCAGCGTTGGCCGAGCGCTTCGGAACCCTCGAAGCCTTCAGCGAAGGCCGCGATGAAATGGCCTGGTTGAGGCATCTCTACGACACCACTCTGCAGGCCGCTCAGGATATAGGCGTGGAGTTGCCCGACTTTGATGGCTTCTGGGACGCGGGGCACGCCGAGGTCCCGGCACCTGCCGAACCCTATGTGATGTTCGCCGACTTCCGGGCAGATCCCGATGCCAATCCGCTCAAAACAGCATCGGGCAAGATCGAAATCTTTTCACAATCCATAGATGACTTCGGCTACGACGACTGTCCGGGCCATCCCACGTGGCTCGAACCTGCCGAGTGGCTCGGGTCGAGCATTGCCAGCGACTACCCGCTGCATCTCCTTTCCAACCAGCCACGTGCGCGCCTGCACAGCCAGCTCGATTGCGCCACGGTGAGTCGCGCGACCAAGATTCAGGGCCGGGAACCGGTATGGATCAACACAGCGGACGCTGCCGATCGTGGTATCCACGATGGCGTCGTGGTGCGGATCTTCAACGATCGTGGCGCGCTGCTTGCGGGCGCTCACGTGACCGAGGCCATGCGAATCGGGGTACTGCAGCTTCCCACAGGAGCCTGGTACGATCCCCAGGAACCCGGGGTACCCGGCACCCTGGACGTGCACGGCAACCCCAATGTGGTGACTCTGGACAAGGGCACGTCGAAGCTGGCACAGGGCCCGGTCGCGCAGACCGCCCTGGTCCAGCTCGAACGCTACGAGGGCCCGCTACCTGCAATCAAGGCCTTCGATCCGCCTCCTTGATGCCGATTGCCCAGCCCATGGAGCTAACTCGTCTACAGATCCAGGAGGACCATCAGCCGTTCGGGCCTTAAATCTTCGCCGGTATATACCTCATCATCGATGCCAAGAGCGGGTGCCGAGCGAATGCCATGCCGTTCCATCAATGCCGCGGCCTCGGTATCCACCAGCAGATCCTTGACCTCGAAGGCGAAGCCCTCGGTGGCGAGGATGCGCTTCAGCACCTCGCAGGGTGCGCAAAGCGGAGTGGTATAGACGACGAGGCGCCGGGTCATTGCTGGAAGGTCATGGCTCAGGTCTTCCCTTCTTCCTTGAGCTTGCAGTAACGTTTTTTGGCGTCCATCCAGTTGTCGTAGGCTTCGCCCTCCAGGAATGGCTGTTCCTCGGTGAAGATGGTCTCCTTCCACTTCTCTCCTGCGGGCCATGTATACGGCGCGACCGTTGTGGTCCGAGGCTCTTCCGCGGTTTCGAGGAGACCTAACGCCATCTCGAGAATCTGCGATTGCATGTCTGTGTCGAAGGGTATTCCGCAGGGATTGCCCAGCGGAAAGTCCACAAACAAAAGACGCGGTACACCGCATCGCTCGACGATATCCTGGGCCGTGGCGATCACCACCGTTGGGATGCCATTGGCTTCCAGATGGCGGGCAACCAGACTCACGGTCTGGTGGCACACGGGTCAGACAGGGGTGAGGACGGCGATATCGACCTCATCCTCCCGGCACCTTTTGAGCACCTCTGGGGCATCGACCTCCAGGGTGCGACGCTGACTGTAGGCCGTGTACACACCATGGCAACGGGGCGCCAGGCTCTTCAGACGGCCTTGCTCCACAATTTCCTGCAAACGGGAAATCGGGAAATAGGAATTCACGTCATCCAGGTGAGTGGCGTATTTGTCGTAGTGCTCCTGGCGACTGAACAGTCGCTCAGGCGGCGTGTCGGTTGGAATGCTGTAGGCGTTGCCGACCAGCATCTCCTCGGACTGATCCCGACCCTCACCGTCTGCGCCACGCACGGCCACATCGCTGGTAGAGACCAGTGTTGCGCAGCACTCCGAGAGAGGTTTTTTGAGTGGGGTGAAAGGCACATCATCGAAGTGTGCCCACTGGTAGGGCTTCTCGTAGCCTTGAGACAGGTAGTAGTCTCGTGTTCGATCGATGTATCTGACGGGTTCGGCCATGACATTTCCCCTGGCAGCGATGGTAACTACCAGGAATCCTACCCCCGCTGAGCTGGCGGCACCAGATAGATAGGTGCAGATATGACTCAGGCCCGGAAAAGTGGGGTTGGGGTGTTGAGCTGGAAACGAGCGCGCGCTGTGCCGGATTCGCTGGGGCCTCTGAAAATCAAATTATTTTTGGGACAGGGCACCGGATCAAGTAGTCTTGATTACGCCGTCTGTGGTGTCCGGTAGAACCCCACCGGGCAGCGAAGATGGATCTACGCACGAGTCGCGACTCAGCGCACCTGGAAGGAAGGATACTATGAAACTCGAACACATCATGACCTACCACGCCGATCTGGCACCGCCACAAGTCATTGGCAAGACCGCGTTCGGCACCCGGCAGATCTTTGAAGTGACCGGCGGCAGCTTTGAAGGACCCGGGCTCAAGGGCGAGATTCTCACCTGCGGCGGCGACTGGTTGCTGACGGACGACGAAGGCATCGGCCGTCTCGACGTGCGGGCGACCTTTCTCACCGACGATGGCGCCCATATCTACATGCAGTACCAGGGTGTGCTGGAACTGAACGAAGCCGCAAGCACCGCGCTTGCTCAGGGTGGGGGTACCGACTACGGGGATCAGTACTTCATGACTCAGCCGCGCTTCGAAACCGGTGACGAGCGTTATCAATGGTTGAATCGAACCGTTGCGGTGGCGCAAGGTCGAATGCGGCCGAGTGCAGTCGAGTATGAAGTCTATGCCTGCCGCAACGATTAGCTTGGCGCAGGGCGGGCATACGAGGCCAGGTGGTTACGCCGTGTTGCTCACAGACCCGTCATAACCCGAGGCTTGCGCCCTGCCTGATGAGCTGTTGCTGTAATTCGCCCACGTCTAAGTTCCCTGGGGCGATGCCCTGG
>QIDL01000132.1 GCA_003228415.1 Gammaproteobacteria bacterium
GCACTTCTTCGCCCATTACATCGATGGGCAGCTCCACAAGTACCGGGCCCGGCCTGCCGTTGCGCAACTGAAAGAAGGCTCGTCGCATCACCTCGGGCAAGGCCTTGCCCATGGTAAGAGGCTCCGCCCATTTTGTGACATGCTGCATGTTCAGCGTCGAGTTGAAATTCGGGTAGTAGTTGGCTACCCGTCGCGGGTAGCCGGCGGGCAGCACGAGAATCGGAGCAGATTCAGAGTAGGCTTGAGCAATGCCACCGAAAGCATTCTCAGCGCCCGGGCCGTGCTGCATGGCGAACACGCCGAACTTCCTGCCCGATGACAGGCGTGAGTACGCGTCTGCCATGTGCAGCCCCACCCTCTCCTGACGGACAATGACCGTTCGGATATCCGCAACCGCGCAGCTTTCGATGATGGAATTCACGGGATAGGCGAAGAGAATCTCCACCCCTTCTTTTTTCAGCGCATGCGCGATACCGTCGGCGACGTTCATGATGAATTGTCCCGTCCTTCGTTATTTTCTCCAGCGAGCAATCAGGCTGTATTCGAGAAGTACAGAGCTGAGGTTGCCGCCGCAATGTGATTTTCACGTAACTGATTGTAGTTCTGGATATCCGCGTTGACGGTATCCAGACCATTTTCCAGGACAAACGCGTAGGCGCGCTGAAACGGAGACATCTTCGCCGCAAGCAGTGCCTCTGGATAGTACTTGTCAAATGCCCTTTTATTGCCGGTGCCAAAAAATTTCCCGGAGAAGTAGCGCACCGCCTTCATGCCAACCAGACCGATACCGGCTTCCCGAGCCTGGTCCAACACGGGCCGCAGATCTGCCATTGGGGGAGACCCGGCCAACATATCCTTACCTTCCCAGTCGTACCAGCCACCCGGAGTGATGGCGATCATGGCCAGATCATACCAACCGGTCTGGATGGCTTTCTCGAGAACGCCTTGTGCATTCTGGTGGCTGCTCAGGCCGAGGTACTTCACCTTGCCGGCCTCCCGGGCACCTTCGAAAGCCCGATAGATCTCTTCGCTGCCGATCATCCGGGTATTGTTCGAAGCCATCAGATAGTAGGCATCCACGTGATCAACACCGAGATCATTCAGACTCTCATCGAGTATGCCCAGCCAGCCTCTGGCAGCCCGTTTTGCTTCATCCACCGAGAATTCATCATCAGGCTGTTTGTACAGGGAACGTTCCGCATGACCCGGACTGGACTTGGTGATCAGGAAAATGTCATCTCGATTAGCCTTGAGGAAGTTCTTGAGGTTGCGCTCGGCCATGTCGTAGTAGCGGCCGGTTCCCACGTCGAAGACGTTTATCCCCGCCTCGAATGCGGTGTTGAGCAGCTGATCTTTGGAGGCCCGCATCAGCGATGCGCCGCAGCCGAAGGTAAGGCGGCTTGCCCTGAAGCCGGTCCGACCCAGAGTCGTGTACTGCATTTCGGGCCATGGCGAACTCGCAGCCTCCCTGGTATCGTAAATTGCAGCGCTCACATCGCCGGATTTCAGGAGTGTCTGCCCACCAATTCCCAGTGCGGCAGCATATTGAAAGAAGCGGCGACGATTGGTTCCATTCTGGCTCACTGTTTTTCTCCAAGTGTTGAACGCGATTCACAGTTGCCGATTCTACCCTGACCCGCGGCGTTCATGACAGGGCATCCGGCAGGTGGGCCGCTCGCGCCACATAAGCGACAGACCGGTCGTTGAGGTCGACACCAAATATCCTGAGATCAACCGCCAGAATCGCGCCTATCCACAGGCCCGTAGTCCGTGCCTTTCGGGAATTATTCAGAGGTTCCCTAGATTGTGCCGGCTCTGATCTCCATCCCGAAATTCGATGGCGTGCGCATAGAAACCCGACGTAACAAGGTCCACGACCACCGGTGCCATTCCTCGATTCTCCCAGAACCAGCCATGAATACCGGAAAAAGGCGCCAGGTAAGTACCATGCCCAGCGATTCCGCGCCCCTGCTCAAAACTCTCGGCATAGCCCGGCTGAGCCCCATCCGGTTCGGCATGGAAGTCGAAAACGACCTCTCCGGTGGCAGTCCAGGAAAATACCACCCCACCACCCTGCTCCACACGATACTTGTATTCCATTGACTCGAACGGTGCCAGTTCGACACGAATCCGGTCGGACTTGAAGCTCTCCTGTTCTGCAGATACTGCCTGAGCCCCGGTTCGAGACAGGCCTGTCAGCCCGAGCAGCCTGCCGCTGCCTAGCGGGTCGAGCCCATACTCGGCAGGAAGCACGACTGCAACCAGCACGATTGCAGCCATCAACAGAGCAGCTATCGTCGCTTTGGTCAGGCTCGGTCGACGAATCTGATCAGAAGTCATAAATCCAACAGATAACCGGTGAATTGAAAGCTTGCGAGTATAAACCCGCAGCTCATCAGTGCGGCGTTCGCAACAAATGCCTGACTTGGAAACCTGCTGCCATGACGCCAACGCACAAGCACCAACAGCACTGCGCTAAGCGCAGCCACCTGACCCAGTTCTACGCCTACATTGAAGCTCAACATGTTGGTCACCAGACCTTCTTCGGTGAGGGTGAGATTCTGCAGCCTGGTCGCGAGGCCCAGTCCGTGAAAGAGCCCAAACAGGAACACCGCCGTGCGGGTATCGAGCCTGAATCTTCCAAGCCTGTCGAAACCACCCATGTTTTCAAATGCCTTATAGACGACGGAAAGTCCAATGACAGCGTCAATCAGATAGGCATTCACCTGCCATCCTGCGAATACGCCGAGCAGCAGAGTAATACTGTGGCCCAGCGTGAATAGCGAGACGTAGAGCACAATGTCGCGAGGCCGGTTCAGGAAAAAGACCACACCCACCAGAAACAACAGATGGTCGTAGCCTGTGAACATGTGTTTGGCGACAAGATAGAGAAACGGGATTACCGCCGGACCGTTCAGTTGTTCGACAAATCTTGCATTCGATTCTGAAATATTGTGGGCAGCGACGTCTCCACTCAAGCAGGCCAACGCCAATACGCACAAGCAACCGAAACACCTCACGATCTACTGACGGCTTCAACCAAAGGTCAAACTTCTTCCGGGTACAGATAGATCTGATGACAGGCTACGCAAACGTTGTATAGCTGACCGCCGTAGTCAAAAATCTGCTGGTCATTTTTGTTCTCCGCAGCTTCGATCAGCAGAGCTGCGGTATTGGTCAGACCCAGCGCGATCTCATTCCAATCGCCCTCTCTGGAATGGTATGGAGCCATCAGCAGGTTTCCCGCCTCGGCAAGCGTTGCCGCGGAGTTACGAACCGCATCCCAGCCTTCCTGAGTGGTAGGAGCCAGATCCTGCACGCCTTCGAGTGTCGAAATCGTACCAGCCGAAGCCCAGATCAGATCGGCGTTCGGGTCAACGATCCAGTTCATGAGCTGTTTGCTGTCGATAACCGAGTTGTAAGACGCCGAATCGCTCTCCTCGGCACAACCGTGCGCTGCGAGTACCGCGCTGTAAATCATCAAACCGGTCAGCATCCTCGTGAGCGAGCCGATCAATCTCATTCTCCTCGTTTCGAACCCGGCGAGCGTAGCGTCTTTCATGGCATTTGGCGATTGCTACTCGTCCACGCCATAGCGAATCTCAATCGATTGGGTGTCTCCGGTCTTCGCCTGGACACTCAACCGCCTGCTCAACCGGTAGCGGACAAGTACCCCACCGATGCGGGAAATAACACCATAGGTGTACCTGAGGTACAGATCCTGGTTGATCCGGACCGCAGCTCCCACCGCCATCTGTCCCCGATCATCCTGATCGATGATGATCTCTTCCAGTCCAAGCGTTTCGGCCATGCCTTGTGCCAGACTCGACGCACCCATCATCCCAAGCGATATGGCCGCCCCGTAAACATTGGTCTGTTCCGAGTTGGATATCTGATTGAAGGTACGACCTGTCATCAATAGCGCCAGGGCATCACTTTCAGGTAGCGCCGGTCTGCTTCGAACCGTGGTGTTGAGCTCCTTGACAGTACCGGTAATGAGCAAGGTGATCAGCACATCTCTGCCTTCGTGGCTGACCACACGGCTAGCCGCCACGTCGACGGTGGGGTCATCAATGGGTCCGTTGAACACCAACAGACCTCGATCCACTTTCAGCGCCTGTCCGTATGCTTCGAACTCACCCTCGCTGAGAGCGATGGTACCGGTGAGTTCCGCCTGTTGACCCGGAAATTCCCTGAGCCTCAAATTCCCGCGCAACAGCGTATCCAGACCAAATGCCTGAAATCTGACCCCATCACCAATTTTCAATCGCACATCCGTGGTTCTGAGTTGCTGCAGGGAGGTGCTTTCAAGGTCGTCCACCAATACTTCATCCGCCGATGCGGATAGCGCCGATTCCGGAAGCTCGCTGATTCGGAAAAACGCTTCCGCTAACACCAGATCACCGTCTACCCGCAATGACTCCGAACTCATCTGCAAGGATAACGTCCCATCCAGGACGGCGGACAAATCCGGCAGCTCGACAATTTGTGCGCCATCGAGTTCGATGTTCGAAGTGAGTTCCGGACCCGCAAACGGATCCAGAGCGCCGTCGATGGTGACTTTTCCGGTGCCTACTTTTCCTTCACCGACAAGAGTCAAGCGACGGGAATCGACCAATTCCGCCTCGAGATCGAATTCTGAAATGCTGGCATTGAGGGCTACAACACGCCAGGCCGCCTGACGCAGCCGCAGCCCGCCACTGAATCCGGGTTCGAAAAGAGTCCCGGAGACACCCGCGGACAAAACCAGATCACCCTGCAAGTTCGCCAGTTCGTAGGTGATATCCATCGGCAGCAAACCCTCCAGCGCACGGATCCCGCCGAGTTCCAAACTTATCTCGCCTGCAATCGCGGATTCGCCAATGTTGTCTTCCGCCAGTTCGCTGGCCAACGAACCATCCACCTGCAAGGCCTGATTCGGACCCGAATGTATTTCAACTCGCCCAACACCATCACTGAGAGTCAGCCCGATATCCAGATTGCCGAGCTTCAGAGGCTCTTTTGAGCCACTCAGCGCACGAATTTCCCGAACAGTCAGCAATGCCGTTCCCTCGAGCGGAGCGAACTGCTGAACTTCGAGGTTCCCCGCTACGCTCCCGCTGAGTGCCATCTGGTCCGCAAAATTTAATGTATCCGGAAACACCCAGGGTTCCAACGTGAGCTGTGCGCCACCGAAGGGGTAGT
>QIDL01000353.1 GCA_003228415.1 Gammaproteobacteria bacterium
GACGTCGGGGCCAAATGGATAATCCTCCCATGTTTCGGGTCTATCGAGGAGGTATCCGCGCGCTTGTAGTGCGTTCACGGTCAACGGATAGTCGAGCCATGGCAGGGCTCGGAGATATAGAGCATTTTCAAGATCTGCTCATCGGATGGTGGAGTTCAACCAGGCTCTGGCGGCGTCGATGTCGTCGTTGAAAATTCTCACCCGGTGCTGCCAATCGAATGCACCCAGGAGATCCACGGCGAACTGCGTTGCCCGGTATTCACCAAAAACCCAGGCGGTTTTGCGTCCCGCCCTGAGATCGTTGACCATGGTCCGGTTGCGCTCTGACCACTCGGTAACATCCTGTTCGGGTATGGACAGTTCAGACCCTCTGAGGTCCCATAGAACGGGTAACTCCGGGTCAAAATTCGGATGGTTGTACCAGCCCTCCATAGCCTCGGTGATTTCGTCGAGGCCGGTCTCATCGGTGGCTGTGTGGGTGACCAGTTGGTCGGCTATCGCTGTTGAAATCACGGTGACCTTCGATCAGCGTGTCAGGCCTCGGATGTTAAACCCACGCCGCCGAGGATATCAATCCGGATCTCAGGCCAACTGCTCGCGACGGCTCAGGCCGCCCCTTAGGCGATACCTTCCGCCCTACAGGCAGTCTTTTGCGTAGTCCACCGCCTCGTTGGCACTCCAATCCGCCTTGGATTTGTCGGCCATGTTTTTGCACCAGGCATCGCTCCCAACCTCCGGGGCGCACGCCCCCAGCATTACCAGCGACATTATGCCCAGCAGACGTTTTATCATATTCATTGATCGGCTCAGTCTTGTTAACCAGGTGGAATTCTACCTGGTGATCACCCAGAGGGCATGGATGATTCCAGGTACGTAAAAGATCAGGCACAGGATGATGTTGATCAACAGATCTTTTCCGACGCCGTTTTTCAGGAGTACGGCTACCGGCGGCAGCAGAATGGCCAGAATAATCGACAATATTTTGTTCATCCGGACGCTACTTGGATAGTTACAATACGACGGGACTCTAACATAACAACCGACCGATTCCGGCGTATCTGGTCCTGTCATACCGCGGTTTGAGGAGGTCGGTCCCATGAGGAGAATGCGCCATGGATGTCGTCATCGCCACGATGAGCCACGAAACCAATACGTTTTCGCCTGTAGTTACCGACCTCGAGCGTTTTTCGGGTGGTCGGGGAAAGTTGCTGTCCGGTAAGGAAGCGCGAGACGTTTACACCGGCACGTCCAGTTGTGTTGGAGGATATCTCCAGGCCGCTGCCGAATTCGGTGGGAATGTCACTATACCCATTATTGCCGGGGCCCCGCCTTCCGGACCGGTGGAAGCTGAGGCGTTCGAACACATCGTCGGGCAGATCGTGGCTGCTGCCGAGCAGAATCCCGACGTGCTCATGCTGGATCTTCACGGTGCCATGGTGACCGACAGCTTCGAGGATGGTGAGGGAGAGTTGTTGAGGCGAGTGCGTGCGGTCGCACCCGAAACGACTATCGCGGTCGCCCTCGACATGCATGCCAATCTGTATCCGGCCATGGTGGAACATGCAACGCTGATCTCCGGCTATCACACCTATCCACACATCGATATGGACGCTACCGCATTGCGCGCCGGGCGCATCGCGCTCAAAACATTCCTGGGAGAGGTTCGGCCTGTCATGGTTTGGGGAAATGCACCCATGCTGCCTCATGTCATGCGTCAAGGAACGGACGACTTTCCCAATCGGGAGCTGCAGCAGCGGGCGATGGAGATGGAAGCCGAGGGCGCGCTGGCGGTGAGCCTTTTCACCGGCTTCCCTCATGCCGACATCAACAATGCCGGGCTGTCCGTGGTGGTGGTCACCGATGATGACCAGGAACTCGCTGAGCGATGGCGCGATGAATTGCTGGAAACGGCCTGGAATGATCGGCAGTCATTCGTCTACCAGGTAGAGCCGTTGGAAAGCTCTGTAGCGCGCGGGGGAGAGCTGGCAGATCGGCAGCCGGGCGGCCCGGTATTGTTGCTCGATCACTACGACAATACTGCCTCCGGCGGCACCATGGATACGACCGAGGTGCTTGCCGAGATATTGCGCCAGGGACTCGAAGACGTCGCGGTGTTTGGATTTTTCGATCCGCAAGTCGTCCTCGAGATGGAATCCGCCGGTGTTGGGGCGGAGCTGACGGTGTCCCTTGGTGGCAAGTTGCCCATGCCGGCACTGGCCCTCCAGAGCAAACCACTCCTCCTGACCGGCAGGGTCGTGCTGTTGTCCGAAGGCCGTTTCCCGGCCACCGTCGCCATGTCTCGCGGGTTGACCATGAACATGGGTAAGACGGCGGTTCTTCGAGTGGGAACCGTGGACATCGTAGTGGTATCCCGACACATCGAGCCATTCGATCCGGGCTGCCTCAGAAGCCTGGGAATCGAGCCGACCGAGCGTCGCTATCTGATGCTGAAGTCGCGCATCCACTATCGGGTGGGGTTCATGCCGTTAGTGAAACACGTCGTGGAATGCGCAGGTCGCGGGGTCTGTACCTCGGACTATTCGGAATTGGAATTCAACAACGTGCGCCGGCCGATCTACCCGTTGGATGGCATCAACTCACGAGAGGGGCTTTGAGGAGCCCTCAGCTCCGTCAGCGTACGATGGAAAACCCTCAAATTGCCTGCCAGATAGTCCAGCTGCCGATGACGATGAACGCTGCGCCGGCGATGAATGACAATATTCGGGTATCGATCTGATCTGCGAGGAAGTTACCAGCCACGACACCGAGCGCCGTGGCGGCGATGAGGGCCATGGATGCGGCCAGAAAGACCGTCATCGGACCGATTGACTCCCGAGTGGCGAACAGTAGTGTTGCCAGCTGAGTTTTGTCGCCAAGCTCCGCTAGAAAAACGGTTCCAAAAACGGTGAAGAATACCTTCAGGTCCATTCCAGAGTGTCCTTTGTGCGCGTCGTTTGTATGTGTCTTTCGTGTCGGTATTTTGAGTGGGTCTTTTTGAGCAGGCCCTTTGATGGTTCCCTTTCAGTGGGTTCGGACAGTGACCTGGCATGTCCTGGCGTGGAACTCAGGGCGTGATTTCTATCAACGTACCGACGTCGACGAGTTGCCAGATTTCTTCGATATCTTCGTTGCTGACGGCAATGCAGCCATCGGTCCAGTCGAATTCGTATTTGTTCGATACCTTGATCAGTCCCGAGGGTAGTCCGTGAATCACGATTTGCCCGCCCGGCTTCTCTCCCCGTTCGCTGGCAACTTGAATGTCACGCTCGTTTGGATAGGAGATATGCAGGGAAAGGTGAAACGAACTGTTTGGATTTTTGCCGTCGATCAGGTAGATGCCTTCGGGTGTTCGCTTGTCACCCTCGTAGCGTTTGTGACCCTTCGGGTTCAATCCGAGCGACACAGGGTAAGTCCGCAACGGTTGACCGGCGGCGAACAGCACAAGTGTCCGCTCGGACTTGTCCACCAGGATTCGATTCGCCTTCTTCGCTTCGGCTTTTGCGGTACCGGAAAACAGAATCAACGTGACAGCGCAAACAAAACATACGGACGCCGGGGAAACACCGGTCAGGTGCGCGAAGAGGTGTTTCGGTCCGAACATCGTCAATCACTCAACATCGTGTCGGTTTGAGAAGGGTGAACTATGCGCAATTCCCCGCCGGGTCGCAACGATGGATAGCAACGTTCGAAGTCTCGTTTCTCCTGCCTTATCAAATACAGCCTTATCAAATACAGCCTTATCAAGTACCGCCTTATTCAGAGGATCCCTGGCGCTCGATCACTGCATAGGCTCGTACCGGAAAAGTGCCGAACGATTTCACCTTGACCGGAACCGCATGAAATTTGAATGTCAGTTCTGCCAGCCGCTCCAGGTTGCATAGATGCTCCACGATGGGAATGTCGGCACCCAGCAAGGTGGTGTGCACGGGTCGCTCGCCGCCGCTGGTGTCGTCAATATTGAGTGAGTCGATACCCACCAGCGCGGCGCCATTGTCTCGTAAATGCCGCGCAGCTGCGCCGGTCAAAAATGGATGGCCAGACAGGTAGGCGGGTGTTGCCCAGTGTTCCGCCCAGCCGGTATCAATCAGCACCGCCTTCCCCGCCACGTCGAAATTCCGAAAAGCATCGGATCCAATGGCCTTTCGTCGATCCGTACGGATGACGATTCCGGGGAGATCGGCAAGGGATTCCAGAAGCAGAGCGGCGAGATCCTTGCCCTCTGCGAAACGATGGAAGGGTGCGTCCACATAGGTGCCGGTGTTGGCGACCATGTCGATACGACCGATATGGAAGCTGGTCCCTTCCGCGTAGATCGCCTTTGAGGCTTCGCGGCTCAGATAATCGCAGACCAGCGGTCCAGGTAGCCCTGGGTAGGTGATCATACCGTCTTCGATGGTATGGCTTAAGTCGATGAGGGTGCTCATCTCCTTTACCAATCACTCAGTCGGTAACCGCGCCGAAACTGGCCGAACTCACCAGCCGCGCATATTTGGCAAGAGCGCCGCGATCGGTATAAGCATCAGGTTTGACCCAGACAGACCGACGCTGCTCGAGAGTTGCATCGTCGAGGCGCACAAGAATTTCCCGCTTGACTGCGTCTACCGTGATGATATCGCCATCCTCGAGAAGAGCGATTGCACCGCCGTCGAATGCTTCGGGAGTGATGTGCCCGATTACAAAACCATGGGAGCCACCGGAGAACCGACCATCGGTAATGAGCGCTACATCCTGGGAGAGCCCGAGGCCGTTGATCGCACTGGTCACAGAGAGCATCTCACGCATGCCGGGTCCACCCTTGGGCCCCTCGTAGCGGACGACCACGACGTCGCCTTTGCCGATTTGCCCGTCCATTATCGCCGCCATGGCAGCCTCTTCGCCCTGGTAGCACCTGGCCATGCCGGTGAACGACAGACCCTCATGTCCGGTGATTTTCGCCACAGCGCCTTCTGGTGCCAGGTTGCCGTAGAGGATGACCAGGTGAGAGTCTTTCTTGATCGGGTCGCGGAACGGTCGAATGATCTGCTGTCCCTCCGGGAAGGGCGCCACGTTCGCGAGGTTTTCTGCGAGCGTCTTACCGGTGACAGTGAGACAATCGCCGTGCAGCAGACCTTCCTCCATTAACATTTTCATCAACGGTTGAATGCCGCCGATGGCGATCAGGTCGCTCATGGTGTGCC
>QIDL01000520.1 GCA_003228415.1 Gammaproteobacteria bacterium
CGTTCATGGTGCTCGACGGTCGTTTCTTGAACCGGCGCGACTCAATCGAACGTGTGCTCGATGCGTGGCTCACCACCGGAACAGAAGCGTTCGAGAAACATACCTTCCACGGCTTCGTGGCCGCCTGGAACGCCGCTACTTCAGAGTGTGTTCTCGTCAGGGATCCGTTTGGGGTCGTACCCGGTTACACCGCTGAGTCCGAACACGGTGTCGTGTTCTCGACAGACCTCACCACGCTGATCCGTTTTGGAACGGATCCGACGCCAAACAACGAAGCTATCGACGCGTTCCTCGCGACCGGTGGCTTCCCCGCGCCTCTGACACCGGTATCGTCGATTTCCAAGTTGCCCCCTGGCCATCTGGTTTCGATCACCGCCAACGGGTTGGACGAGTCTGTACCGTGGTTCCCCCGTCACACGCCCGAGCCTGTCGGCGAGGAGGATGCCCTCGAGCTGATCGGTATCGCACTCCATGAGTCGCTCAAACACGCCTGGCCGGCCGATGGTAATGCGGGTCTCTTGCTATCGGGAGGTGTGGACTCGGCAATGATCCTCGCCGGCGTCACGCGGATGCTCGACGCACCTATTCGAGCATTCACCTTTCGCTACGAGGAATACGAAGGAAAGTTCAATGAAGGCGGTAGGGCGAGAGCAGTAGCAGAACATCTCGGAGTACCCCACGAAGAGATTCCCATTCGACCAAACGACATCCTCAACGACCTCGAGGGAGCTGTGGCAGCGTATGACGAGCCGTTCACGTGGGGTCTCCATAGCTACAAGCTGGGTCAGCTTGCTGATTGTGGAATCACGACGGTCTTCAGCGGAGGAGGGGCTGATGGATGGAGCCTGACAAGGAGGCATCGCGCTGCTTTGAGGTTCAATCGGCTTCCGCGACTGATCAGTGGCTCTGCCAGGATCGCGATACGGGCAGCGCGCCCTCTGAGGCTGAGCAATCAAGCGCGAGCCGAGTGGACCAGTCAATCAGTTTCGGGACTCGGCGAGCTGTACTCGTCGGATAGTCCTCTGAATCGACACACTCGGCGCCGACTGTACCGAGATCCAACGCTGGTCGATCGGGGTGCACAGGAGCTCGTCAACATCTATCAGGATGCAGCCGACGAATACCTAAATCGTGACGCGGACCAAACGCTGGTGCATCTCGTCAAGCGCTTCGGCTCGGCAGAAACAGCGTTGCAGTGGAATCGCGCATGGACACTCGCCTACGGACTCGAGCTGCGTCTCCCCTACCTCGATAATGACCTCGTCAATCGTGCAATGGACGTCAGCCACAACTTGACCGTAAAAGATCTCTTTCGGCAGTTGGCCGCCCGCTACCTCCCAAACGAGATGGCGTACGCACCGCGAACACCCCAGCAGATGCCCGTCAGCGAATGGCTACGTGGTCCTCTGAGTGGACCTATCCGCGAGCGGCTTGGGGATATGCCGGAATCGATGACCGCGATCTTTGACCCAGTTGGCGTGACACAGCTCGTCGATGAACACATTCGAGGCTCGGCGGACCACGGATGGAGACTGATCGCGCTCCTTACAACCGCCGCCTGGTTCGATCAACTCCCCGGCTGACCACGCAGAGGTCGCGTCAGAGCGTGTGCACCGAGCCCCGCTCCGCGGTTCCCCGAGTGTCAAGCACGGCAGGTGCGGCAGCGACGATCGCCGGAATGTCGAAAGCCGAATGAGGAGTGAGAATCACAGCGAGATCGCATTTGAGGGCTGCCTCAACGGCATCGTCGATTCGTTCCATATCCGGAGTTTCGCTGCCGCGAGACTCGATGTACGGGTCGACATAGGACAATACGGCCCCGCGTTCGGCGAGAAGCGATGCAACCTCTAAGGCAGGGCTCTCACGCAGGTCCGCCACATCTGGTTTGTAGGCGAGTCCGACCAGCAGGATCCGGCTTCCATTGATCGACATCTTCCGGTCGTTCAGCACTTCGGCAACGAGATCGACGACGTAGCGGGGCATGCGATCGTTGATCTCCTGGGCCAATTCGACGAAGCGAAACTGGTATCCAAGGCGGCGAACGAGGTAAGACAGATAGTTTGGGTCAACCGGTATGCAGTGACCTCCGACTCCCGGACCCGGGTAGAACGCCTGGTACCCGAATGGCTTGGTCGAGGCAGCGTCAATCACTTCCCAGATATCGATACGGAGGTCGTTGCACAGGATCGCCAACTCGTTGACGAGAGCGATGTTGACGTGGCGGTAGGTGTTTTCCAACAGCTTTGCCATCTCGGCTTCTCTGGTCCCAGAAACGATCACGACGTTGTCACAGATCCTCCCGTACAGGGCGGCTGCACGATCGGTCGATGCCTGGTCGATTCCCGCAACCAGCTTCGGCGTGTTCCTGAAGTTCCACGTTGGGTTCCCTGGGTCGATACGTTCTGGGCTGAAAGCCAAGAAGAAATCAACACCTGCTTTGAGCCCCGAATGTTCTTCGAGCAGTGGCTTGACAATGTCTTCGGTTGTGCCCGGGTAGGTTGTGGACTCAAGAACCACCAATTGTCCGGGCTGCAGGTGGTCCCCAACAGAAGCAGTGGCCGCCTCCACAAATGAGAGGTCAGGTGTGTGGTCTGTCAACGGAGTCGGAACGGCAATGATGACCGCCGCCGCGCCGCTCAGGACCGTGGCATCCAGGGTTGGGGTGAATCCTGACTGCAGGGCACGGTCGATGTCAGCATCCGGGATCTCGACTATGTTGCTGGTGCCTTGTGATAGCGCCCCAACGAGCGACTGATTGACATCCAGGCCTGCGATCGTCAATCCAGAGAAGGCCGCTTCCAGAGCAAGCGGGAGTCCCACGTAACCAAGTCCAACCACAGCGATATCAAAGTCCAAGTCCAACCTTTCGCGATATGGGTACGGTAGCCGCACGCCGATCGTTGAACCTGCACTCCTTGTCTGAGTGGCACCGAGGCATTTCGTCGGTTGCCGCGGTAGCATTGTGGCAATCGCCGTGACTCCGGTCCAGCCCCAACGTCTACTGGGCCAATCCGGAGATTTGAAAGAGACTGACCCATACATCGTGGTCGTTCCTCGATTGGAGGGAGCAAACGTGGCGCCGATCGGAATCGCGCTGGGAGCTGTGATCGACCTTGTCACTGCTGGCACGGCGAACGATGCTCTGTTTACCGCGGACATCGATACGAGTACAGTCGCCCCAGGCATCAATTGGCTGGTTCTCGGCATCACGATCGCAAGTTTCGCAGGTGCAGCGATCGCCGGATGGCAAGCGTGGCACAGATCGCCCGAGACCAACCGCGACGGGTTGTTGCGGACGAACCTCCTCGACCCTGACATACCGCTTGTTTCCGAACCGCCCGTCGTCGGGTTCTTCGAAACCATGCTGTTGATCGTTCTCGGCATCTATCTCTTCTTTGATCGCGCCGGTGCGTGGATCCACATACCGTGGACGCCGATATTCATCGGTGAGCTGCTGATCGCAGTGGGACTCATAGCAGTAGCGTCGATGCGTGTCCCATTGGGAAGGGCAATCCGGAAGAGTCCCGCGTTGAAAGCGCTCTCGCTCTGGATGGGATGGGGAGCGTTCCTACTGGTCCTGGGGGTTGGCAGATACGGGGTCGTTGCAGTTCGTGATTCTGCGTTGTGGTACTACGGCCTGAGTGCCCTGTTCATTACCTTCCTGCTTCTATCGAACGCTGGTCGCCTCGGACGATGGCTCGAGCTCTATCGCAGGGTGATGCCATACGCCCTCGCCTGGTTCCCGATTGCAGTCGTCTTGAATGTCGTTGGTGACAACGGACCGATGCTTCCTTTCACCAATGTGCCCTTCGTCTCGCACAAGAGCGGGAACATTGCCGTTCTCACAGCCATCTTTCTCGCGTACATCTGGCTGGTGGACGGCGAAGCCAAAACCTATTCAGACACGCAAAGAAGGATTCTCACATCAGGCGGCATCCTGATACTCCTCTTCACGGGGATCCAGAACAGGGGCGGGATGGTGGCCGCCGCATTCGGTTTGCTGATCGCCGTCATGTTGATGAAACGCCGCCGATCCGAATTCGGTCTGGTGATGGTTGGAACTGTCGTAGTCGTGTTCACGCTCGCCCTGGTCTCGAACGTGAGTGTCCCGCTGTTCGGCGATCGAAGTATCTCGGCTGAGCAGTTCATCGCCAATGTGACGAGCGTTGTCGATCGGAGTGCGGGTAGCAGTCGTGAGACCAGCACAACAGCATGGCGCCTCGATCTCTGGGGAAGAGTACTCAACGATGTCACTGAGGACTCCCCGATCATGGGATACGGCCCGGGGCCTGATCTTGGAGAGATCTACGGCATCGGTGGGCTCGGAAAAGAGACCCTCAGAAACCCCCACAACTCTCACATTGGGATTCTCGCTCGAATGGGATTCGTTGGGATCGTCATGTGGGCAGGACTGTGGACAGTCTGGGTAGTTCAACTGCTGCTTCTGAGACAAAGACTCCTCGCACAGGGCCGCCGATCTGAGGCGGCCGTCAGCGCCTGGCTGGTAGTCACAGCGGCAATAGTTCTCACGAATGCTATCTTCGACCCGACACTTGAAGGTCCGCAAGTCGCAGTTTGGCTGTGGACGTTCTTCGGGCTAGGCGCAGCTCTTCCACTGCTCTATTCCGGATACGAGTCGGCGTGGCTGGACGATGCACCAAGGGCATTGCAGACCTCCACGACACGCTGACCGTAGGTCACACAGCTCGCTGACCGAGACAGCAGCAGCGAGCCATCCACGCTTGTGCCGCATCCGTATGTACCAAGCGGTCCGAAAACTTACTCAAGTGTCACCCTCAATCAGCCGAATCACTAGAGGACTAGTCCTCTGGAAGGTCCAAAAAATGACACGCAATGGTCTCCTTCGCCATCGATCCCACCGCGCTCGGAGCGCGCTGCTCCTTGCCGCCATCATGTCGATCACAATGCTTCCATCGATCCTCGCGACACCTGCAGCAGCAGGTGGCTCCGATATCGACCTACTTGTGCTCGGGGAATCGAACGGACGATTCTCGATTCTGGCGACACCGACACCGGGCGCCAAGCAGGGATCTGCCGCGTTCGGGAATCCGGGAGATCAGCCCTTGATGGGTGACTGGAACTGTGATGGAGTCGCCACGCCGGGTGTGTACCGTACGAAGTCTGGCAGGGTCTTCCTCAGCAATAGCACCAACGGT
>QIDL01000502.1 GCA_003228415.1 Gammaproteobacteria bacterium
GGTGTCATGGTTGTCACCAGAAACGGTACTTCGGGAAATTCACGAATGAGCTGGGAGATGAGTGGTGCGGCAGCTATTGCCTCACCGGCAGACACAGTGTGGAACCAGATGGGGTTTTCGGGAACGGATGCCGGAACGTCACCAAAACGCTCCGAAACCCGCTCTCCGTATTCCGCTTCGCGCCGCCGACGCAGACGCAATCTGAGACGAACCCAAGGATACGCAATGAACAGCAACAATCGATAGCAGAAGCGCCAGACGACGAGTGATCGCATCTTCACAGCCTGCTTGGCTCACCTCTCCCGGTCAAGAGACAACCCGAGGCCTTGGAATCAGGCCCGAGGAGAACAGAGGTTGCGGTTACCGGACTCGATTGGATAGGCTCGCGTCGCATGTCAGAAGATCATTCCAACTCAGCAACCGAAACCACGACCTCAACGACGATCGACGCTGCGATCGTTGGCGGGGGAATAGCAGGGCTGTGGCTCCTGAACTTGCTGCGCAGGAAAGGTTATTCGGTGCTGCTGTTCGAAGCCGACCGTATCGGTTGCGGGCAAACTCTTTCCAGCCAGGGTATGATCCACGGAGGCCTCAAGTACGCTTTGTCAGGCTCACTGACCGGCGCCTCTGAGGCTATCGCTTCGATGCCGGCTCGTTGGCGTGACAGTCTCTCTGGCAAGGGCGATGTGGATCTGTCTGGTCTCGAACCTTTGTCGGATAAGTACTATATGTTTGCGGAGGCAGGCTCTCTCGGCAGACTCACTTCTTTCTTTGCCAGCAAACTACTACGCGGACGGATTCAGAAACTGGCACCCGCCCGGTTTCCTGATGGGCTCAGCGACTTCAATGGCGTGGTCTATGAACTCGACGACTTCGTATTGGATACACAGGCGTTACTCGAACGTTTGCTGGAGCCCGTGTGCTCTCTTGTCTACAACGCCCGTATCGGTGCCGGTGACCTGAGGAGAACGACAGACGGCTGGCGCCTGGATCTCGGATCGGAGGCGATCATCGCGCGACAGTTGATCCTGGCTGCCGGTGCCGGTACCGGCAAGCTGCTGGGTGAGCTGGGTTTCAAATCACCACGGATGCAACTCCGCCCCTTGCATCAGGTCGTGGCGCGCCATCCCGATTTACACCCTCTATATGCTCATTGCCTGACCGGCTTGACCCGCTCCGAACCCAGAATCACCATCACCACCCATACCGATCGTCTGACCGACCAGCGCTGGCTCTGGTATCTCGGCGGGCAACTGGCAACAAAGGGTGCAGACTTGAACAGCACCGATCAAAAAGTGCGCGCATACCGGGAGTTGACAACCTGCGTTCCCTGGATTGACTGGGACAAAGCTGATCTGCAGTGTCTACGCATCGATCGTGCTGAACCCGCTCAAGACGAAGGAAAGCGTCCCGACGAGGCCTATGTCGAGGCCTTCGATCATACGCTGGTCTGCTTACCCACCAAGTTGAGTCTGGCTCCGGATCTGGGCGACCGTGTTCTGGCTCGCCTGCAGCCACCGATCGAAGTTAAGGATTCGATTGCCCTGAACCTGCCGAGAGCCGGGATGGGCACATCGCCCTGGATACAGTGATGCAGTACCGGGATCTGGGTCGAACGGGTATCCGGGTTTCGTTGCTCGGTCTCGGCACGGTGAAGCTGGGTCGCAAGGATGGTGTGAAATACCCACGCATCTTCGAGATACCCGATGACCGCGCAGCCGGCCGGTTGCTCGATGTCGCCAAGGATCTTGGAATCAATCTTCTGGACACCGCCCCCGCCTACGGCGGCAGCGAATCCAGGCTCGGCCACTTATTGCGCGATCAGCGCAACGACTGGCTGCTGTCGAGCAAGGTGGGTGAGAATTTCGTGGATGGTCGCTCGACCTACGACTTTCGACCGGAAGCCGTGCAGACAAGCATCAAGCAATCGCTGCGACGACTGCATACCGATCGGCTGGACATAGCCCTGATTCATTCCGACGGCAACGACCTGGAGATTCTCAACGAGTTCGGCACTCTGGATTGCCTCTTTGATCTCAAGCAGCGCGGCTGGATCAGAGCGGTTGGCATTTCTCACAAAACACTCAACGGAGCTCGACGGGCCATCGAACTCGGCTGCGATGTCATCATGGCTACGCTGAACGTACAGAACACGGAGCAACTACCGGTCATCGAAGAGGCGGCACGAACAGGGTGCGGCGTACTGATAAAAAAGGCGCTTCGAAGCGGTAACGCGGGAACCGAGAGCCTTTACTTTGCCGCAAGTCAGCCAGGTATCAGCTCAGTTCTCGTGGGTACCATCAACGAAGCACACCTGAAAGCGAATGTTCTGACTCTCGACGATCTCTAGTCGGGTCCCTGGTCAGATTGCTGGATTCGATCGACAATAGCCGTAGTAGAACAGTCGTCAACAAGTGACAACACGCGAACCTGGCCGCCATAGTTCAGCACGATGTCCGCGCCAACGACTTCATCGACGCCATAGTCTCCACCCTTGACCAGCACATCGGGCTTCAGCTCTTCGAGCAGCGAGTCCGGCGTGTCTTCGACAAAGCCGACGACCCAATCCACAGCCGACAGACCCGCCAGAACTCTTAAACGCTGCTCCAGTGGATTTACCGGGCGCCCGCTACCTTTGAGCCGGGTCACCGAGTCATCGTCGTTCACAGCAACTACCAGGCGTTCGCCGAGTGCTCTGGCTTCTTCGAGATACGCGACATGCCCCGCGTGGAGAATGTCGAAACAACCGTTGGTAAAGACGACCTTTTCACCGGTCGCGCGAGCCTGTCGGACCGAATCGATGAGCTGGGTGCGATTCAAAACCCCACGATCGGCGCGCCGGTCTCCCGAAAGAGCGCGAGCGAGTTCCGGACCGGTAACCACCGCCGTGCCGGTTTTACCCACGACGATACCGCTGGCGACATTTGCAACCAGCGCGCAGGCCAGCGGATCCCAACCCAGCGATTGAGTGATTGCCAGAGCCGCCGCGGAAGTATCCCCTGCCCCGGTGACATCAAAAACATCGACACCACGCGCCGGAATGTGCTGATGAGTACCATCGGCAAGTACCACCGTCATACCCCGCCCGCCACGAGTCACCACCAGGGCTCCGATCTGATGTTCGACGGCGACGGCCTGTGCCTTTTCCAGCAACTCGTCGTCATCCCGCCAGGGTCCCACCGCACGCTCGAGCTCGGCGGTATTCGGCTTGAGCAGACTTGCCCCCCGGTAGGCAGAAAAGGGCTTATGTTTGGGATCGACCACAACCGGGACTCGAGCGCCACTGGCGATTGTGATCAGTGCCGCCGGGTCAGCGAGCGAGCCTTTATCGTAATCCTGAAGCAAGAGTGAAGAAGCCCTGGACAGCTGGGCGCCTACCCTTTCGACGATCCGTGCCTGGAGATTCTCCAGAACAGGAGACTCGAAGTCCGTGCGCAGCAACTGCTGTTTCTGACTGACGATTCGCAGCTTGATGATGGTGGGCCAGTCTTCGAGACCGACGAGATCGCACTCGACCCCTGCGGCTTCCAGCGTAGCGGTGAGGCTGCGTCCTGCCTCGTCGGCACCAATGATTCCGATGAGGGTACAGCGCGCACCCATGCTGACAACGTTGAGCGCCACGTTTGCCGCGCCACCGGGTCGATCTTCCACATGATCCACGTCCACAACCGGTACCGGCGCTTCCTGTGACACCCGCCGAGCGTTGCCAAACCAGTAACGGTCGAGTATGACGTCGCCCACGACAACGACGTGCACGGCTTGCAGAGACGGCAGATCCATTGCGCACGGATGGTATCACAGGCGACCCCTGCTACAATCCGCCGCCATTGGGATCTTTGACATGAGAAGAGTCAAAAAACGCAAAAAAATCTATGATCCGCGAGTCTGGCCGACCTGGCTGATTCTCGCCGGGGCGTGGCTGATCGTTCGGTTGCCGATTGGCACCCTGGCACGGGTCGGTCAATGGCTTGGTGGCCTGGTTTATCGATTTGGGCGCAGGCGCCGCCATATCACCGAGAGAAATCTGCAACTCTGCTACCCCGACCTGCCGCAGCGAGAGCGCGATCGACTCGCCAGAGACAGCTTCACCCACACCGCTATCGGGGCGCTGGAAACCATGATGGTCTGGCTGAACCCCGGACGAAACATCTCCAGTCGGATCGAAATGTCTGGCTTGGAAAATCTCGAGGAGGCTAGAGCGCAGGGCCATGGGGTGGTGCTTCTCGGTGGCCACTTTTCCGCCATGGACATCATCAGTTCGAGGATTGTCGAAGCGGACATCGACGTCATGTACAGGGAGAACAAGAACCCGGTCTGGGAATGGTTACAGCTCAAGGGTCGCAGACGATTCTTCGATGGCGTCATCGAACGGGAAGACGTCCGACAGACTTTACGCCGTTTGAAAAGCGGACGAACGATCTGGTATGCCGCCGATCAGGATTACGGACGTAAGCACTCGGTTTTCGCACCCTTCTTCGGCACGCCCGCCGCCTCGATCACCGGAACCTCCCGCCTGGCCTCGTTCAATGGCTCGCCGGTACTTCTGCTCAGCAACTTCCGAAATCTCGAAACGCTGACCTGGTCGATTCACTTCGGTAAGCCGATCGAGGGCTATCCCACGGGAGACGATGTAAAAGACGCCACCACAATCAATCAGATCATCGAGCAGGCCATCAACGGCCACCCCGAGCAATATCTGTGGATGCATCGTCGGTTCAAAACTCGACCCGAAGGCGGCCAGCCGGTTTACTAGAGAATCTCTGAACAGTTCCCGTTTGCTCAGAGGTTCCCTATACCAGCTCATCGAGTCGCCGGGCGAGTGCGGCCACCGAAAACTCACGCCGTGCTCTCAGCCGACCCTGCTCAATTTTCCGCGCCAATGTCCCTTCCAACCAGTCGTCATAAACCCCGATCAATGCCTGGGCAATGTGCTCGGCATCGGCCACCAGATAGTAATAACCCGCTCCGCCAAGCACGGACTGCGGCCCGGGGGTCGGACCGGCTACCACAGGAACGCCGCTGGCCATGGCTTCCAGGGCGACCATGCCGAAGGCCTCCACATCTCGCGACGTCAGCAGCATGACATCCAGCGCGCCGAGTAAACGTCTCGCATCGGGAACGAAACCAGAAAAAGTCACCGGCAAGCCATCCGCCGCCTGCAGCAACT
>QIDL01000342.1 GCA_003228415.1 Gammaproteobacteria bacterium
GCTCACTTCATTCCGCCCTACGATCACCCGCAAGTCATCGCCGGGCAGGGTACCGCCGCGTTGGAGCTGAGGGCCGCCGTACCGCAACTCGATGAGGTGTGGGTGCCGGTTGGTGGTGGTGGTCTCGCCAGTGGCACGATCCTCGCCATGCGCGATGGTGGTGTGCGAGTGGTGGGCGTCGAACCCGCACTGGCCGACGATGCCTACTGGTCCCTGAGACACGGTCGATTGGAACCCCAACGGCCGCCGAAGACGGTGGCCGATGGGCTGCGCACCTCTCTTGGGGAGATTACTTTTGCACTACTGGTTGATTATCAACTGCGTATCATCAGGGTGACCGAAGAGGAAATTCTAAGCGCTCAGCGGATGTTGTGGCAGCGCATGAAGCTGGTGGTGGAGCCTTCGGGCGCGGTACCGTTGGCAGGCTTGTTGAATGCGGTTCGGGACGAGCCGGGGCGTTATCGTACGCTGCGGGTGGGTGTGATTCTCTCGGGTGGCAATGTCCAGTTCCCTCTATAAAGAGTCGCAGGAAAGAGTCGCAGACGGAACCTCGATAAGCGGAGGTATCTCGGCAGACCGAGGTGTCTCGGCAGAACGAGACCTGGTGTCTCAGACCAGGAAGTCGAGGCAGCCGGTTTCTTGCATTACGTCGCGCGCATCGGCGTTTGACTCGAATGCCTGATACCTCTGTCGTAGCGCCATGAGCGAACGGGCGTGATACTTCTGCGGTTTCTGTTGCCACTCGCCGCTGCGTAGCTTGACGGTGAACGACTCTCTCCCGCCGGCGATCGCATCCGCGTTGGCTTTGCTCCAGGGCAGGAAGAGGCCGGCTACCTGATCGATGAGCAGAGGCAGCAATGTGCGTTTGAGTGAAGGCCATTGTTCGAATGACCCATGGGCTGTCGGATTGTTCATGCGCTCGATCCAGCTGATCGTCTTCGGCGCCTGTAGTTCCATAATTCCCCGGGGGGTTGGATCACGATGCATATTGTACAGTTGGCCCCAGAGAGCGAAGTCGGCGAAGGCAGGTCGTTCTCCGAAGAGGTAGCGGCGGTTCAGCAGATGTGGTTCGAGTAGCGCCAGCGTATCCTTGAATGAATCCTCGATCTGCCGAGCTGTCTTTTCGGAGGAGCCGACGAACCAGACTCTGTCTATCATACGCTCCCGGATCGTTGCAGCAGTCTGGTTCAAAGTCTGCTCATCGGCGCCTGGTGCCAGGAGGCTTGCGAGCCTCTTCGAGCAGGCGACCTGGTCGGCTTCACGTGCCCAGCGGTAGTGGAACATCCACTTGTTGCCCCACTCATCACCGAATTCTTCCAGCAGGCAGGAGACGAATCGGCAGACAGAGTCGTCCGGATGTATTGAAGGATCGGGGTGTGCAGACTCGAGAGTTTCTATGATCGGGGTGGAATCCTGGAGGCCGTGCCCTTCTGGAGTGATCAACAAGGGAATCAACGGTAACTTGGCATGTTGTCTATAAAGATCGTTCGCTTCGGCACGGCTCAGCCATTCATGCCCTAGCTGCTTGTAACGCAGGTATGAACGCACTTTCACGGAATAGGGGGATTCCTCGGCGCCGATCAGATGGTATTGCGGATCTGTCTGAGGTTCCTTTTTTTCGGCTGTGATCACTGCTGTACGGCTCGCGGCGAAAAACGCATGGTTTGCCAAGGCCATTCGGTTGTCAAACTGCAGTTTGTTACGAGATCGCGCGCGAGTCTATGTCGGCGCTCGCGGCCTTCCATGAATTGGCCGTCCAGCTATCCCCGAGTTATCCCTGCTTCGTGGCCTCGATCAGGTCAGCCGTTCGCGAAAGCCTTCCACCAGGTACCGATCCGACCAGGCGGGTCTGGCTGGATGACTGACGAAGGCGCAGTGCCCACCGTGGCGAACCGGCTTTAAGGTGATGGAATCAGGCAAAACTGCAAACCCTTGTGCAGGAATCACCGGATCGTCCTCGGCAAAGACAATGGTTGCGCGGGCCCCAATGAGTGCACCCCCCAGAAGCGAGTAGGCGCTCAGATAGTCGTCAGTGGACGGATATTGAGTGTGTTCCCGGACGAACAATTCGGTGAGTGCTGAGACCGTGCTGAGCTTGCGGGCGAGGTTGAACCGGTAACGGTCCGGGAACGCGGCTTCCTTGGCTCGCAATGCTCGGTGCCACTTCCGTATGAAGAATGATCGGTAGATCCAGCCGCGGTCGATGCTGGCCATGGTGGCCCTGGGATCGACGGCAGGACAGATGGCGATGGTTTCGATGTCGATGGCTCGGGCGACCCGCAGTGCGAAGTTGCCGCCCAGAGAGAATCCCGCCAGACCAGCGGGTCCGGTTGCATGGCTGGTCTGAAGCTCGATGACGGCGTTCACCACCTCTTCGGTTCGAGCAGAATGAAAGAGCTCCTCATTCAGATGCGCCGTCTCGCCGTGATCGCGAAGGTTGAGTCGAATGACACTGAAACCGGCATGCCAGAGCTCGGCAGCCGCGGAGAGCACGTAGCTCGAACCGGCATGTCCGAGCCAGCCGTGGATCACAATGACGGTTGGTGCGGGTTGTTGTTGCAGTGACAACCAGGCTTCGAGCCTCACTCCATCGTTGACCGTCAGGATCAGTTGCCGGGTGACGTTCAACAGTGCTGCCGCACGCCGTCTGACCCAGTAGCCGCGACCACGGCTGCCGATCAGCGTCTGTATGTGCGGCGAACGCAACGGCCAGGCTGGCTCGAAATCCGGGATCGTCATCTTTTGAGCGGCTTTATCGAACGGGTGTCTACGGCAGGAGCGCGCCACCGTCAACGTCGATCGTGGTACCGGTCACGAAATCGTTTTCGATGACGAACAGAATGCCTGCTGCGACTTCCGCTGCGGTACCGGCACGCTTGATGAGGTTATTTGCTGTCACCTTGCTGAAAAACTCCTGTCTGGAGTCGCCCTCACCTGGAAACATGGGCGTATCAATCAGGCCGGGCGAAATCACGTTGATACGTTGTGGCGCAATTTCAGTGGCGATGGCCCGGGTAAATCCTTCTACTGCGTTTCCTACGCTGGAGATGGCCGACATACCCGGCTGGCACTTCCGCGCCGGTGAGCCACTCACCAGGGTGATGCAGCCGTTCTCGGTGAGATGCTCTCCCGCCAGCCGCACGGAGTTGACATAGCCCCACAGCTTTCGAAATGAGCCGGTAAAGCCGTCGAGATCCATCTGCATGAAAGGACCTGTAGCTCGTTCGCCACCGGTGGCGGCATTGACCAGGATGTCGAATGGCGCGAGCTTCGCGAAGGTACTTGCCATGGCTTCCCGGTCGAGCACGTCCAGGGTTTCGAAGTTCGCTGCGCTGATTGCCGACTTGGCGCGCTCGATGTTGGACGCGGACCGGCCGAACCCGGTCACCGTTGCGCCTTTGTCTACCAGCATCTGTACGGTCGCAAGACCAATGCCCGATGTGCCGCCGAGGACCAGAGCGCGTTTTCCTTCAATCTGCATGGGAACCTTCCTATTTTCTGTTCGATGTGGCTATTACTGTATTGCTCGCTATGCGCTGTGAGTCGATTCCATCTGCCTTGAGCAGTGCGACAATGCCACGCTCGCCGATGAAGTGCGCGGCGCCGATCACGACGAAGTAGGTGCCTTCTCCATCGAGATAGCCTTTGATCTTCGCGACCATGCCGACATTGCGCTCACTCAGCAGTTGCTCGTTGAATGCTCGGGCCATCTCTGAGTCTCCGCCTTGCAACTCGAACATCTTCATGAAGCGCTCATCATCGCCCGCAAGCCAGGCGCCGATCATTTCGGCGACGACGGCTTCGATCCCGGCTTCCTGGTCGAGGGTATCGCGGAGTTGCTGGATCTGAAGTGTCATCGGTTGATTGAAAAGCAGTGCGAGCTGGTCTTCCAGAGTTTCGAGTTCGAGCACGACTCGGTTGTCGAGCTGTCCGAGAAAGTGTTGTTCGATACCGTATTGCTGATGGTAACCGAGTGCCAGCAAGCGCAGCATGACGAGCTGATTCATCAGCAATGCCGGTTTGGATTCGTTGTACGTCGTTTTTAACATGCCGTATCTTTCGAGTCGGGTCGAGAGTCGCTCGAACAGGGGAGCGGGCAGCACGCCTTCCAGTTGTTGACCTGATTCGAGAGAAGTGTAGCTCGCGGTGCGGCGCTGGAGGTCCATCGGCGTGTAGGCAGAAACATCCACCTCGACAACGAGCGTGTGCGATGCGCGGAATGCCTGTTCATACTGGACGGGCAATGGATAGAGGCTCGCCTTCAGCATGTGTATGGATCCGGCGAGATAGATCGTTGCACTATTACCCTGTACCCGCCAGAGATGCAGAGGGTGCGGCGCCGCTGGCACCTCGGCAAGTATCTCGGCGCCGGACGTGATGCGCTCATCGTTGAGTCTGAGGATTTCGCACGATGGCTGCGCGGGCCGACGCTGCAATTCGCAGACACGCAGCGCTGTAACAGAGGCTGCCAGGTCATTGGGTTGTCCGTGTGCGATACCACGTACTTCGGATGAACCCGGTACCACCGCCAGTGCCTTGCTGCCCTGCAGGGTCGAATAGTCCAGCCTGGTTGCAGCCTGAGCGGAACCGGCAGACTGACCGGCCCACACCATGACGATGATTATGAACAGACAATGGGATACCGAATCGAGCGCCGGCCGTGTCATCCGTGCTGCACATCCTGTGGCGTCTCCCCGGCCTCTATGATGGCGTCTTTGACGTCTTCCAGCATCTCATCGAGCCTGACCGGGTCTGTTCCACGCATCACCAGCGAAGTGCCGTAGCGATTCTGTTTGAAGAAAGGGTAACTGCCGAGGTCGATGTCCGTATAGCGTTCCTGAATCGCTCTCAAGGCCGTGGCGATCTGGGTCTCACCCAGGAAAGCCGTGACCGAGCACGAGATGACCACCGGACCGCTTTTCAGTTTGCCCTCGAGGCTGCCCAGCATGGCCTGCATCACACTCGGTATGCCAGCCATGACGAAGACGTTGTCGATCCTGAACCCGGGAGGACCGCCGGTCGTGTTGTCCACCAGCACGGAACCCTCGGGTACCCGTGCCATCCGCATTCTCGAGGCCATCACATCGGGTGGTGCGGGCCGTCGCTCGATCAGGGCGGCGATCTCCGGGTTCACCTCCAGAGGCAC
>QIDL01000515.1 GCA_003228415.1 Gammaproteobacteria bacterium
CCGTTGCCTTTGCAAAAAAATCGAGGGTGAGTGATGGCTGAGCCAAAGCCAAAGCGAACCCTGGTACGGGCAGTACTGGTTTCACAGCTGGCGTTTGCCGCACTTGTCGGTGTGATCGCCATCGGTTGCCTGTGGTGGGTTTCCAATTGGGTGGTCAGGGACAACCTCGATGACTGGGCCATTCGCTGGGTCGGGGAGATGGAGTCTCTCGGCTCGGGCTTCTATGTAGACACAAATGATGAGCGGTTTCTCGAACTGGAACGCTATCTCTCTCGATTTCCAGAGATTCAATATGTGCGCTACTACGACGTCGACGGTGAGGTGATCTATCTCGAAAGCGGTGTTGAAACGCCGAGCATGTACCCGCAGCTTGCTGCCGCGGAACTCGAAACGTTGTCCGCAGCCGTCGCCGATCCAGAGGGTTATGTGATGGATCTGACGCTCGAACCCCTGGTTCGTATCAGTCAGGCGGTGGAGAGAGAGTCCATTATTTCGGCAAATCTGTTCAGCGCCCGGAGTCTCGACGAACTGGAAAGCGAATCCACAGTGGTGGGGTTCGTCGAACTCGGTCTTGACTACAGCGCCTATGATCGAGACCTGTTGAGCGGGGTGTCGGCAGGGAGCGCGTTTATCATCCTGGCGTTTCTGTTGCTGCTGCTGGCCGGACGAATCGCCTTGCGTCGAGCGGTGCAGCCTCTGGCAGACATGCAGGAGCATCTGGAGCGAATCGCGCACGGTGACCTGGAAGTCAGGATTCCGACGTCTTCTCATCGCGAAATCTCTGCCATCGGTGAAGCGCTGGAAACCGCTCTGGAAAAAATCCGCGAGCGGGACCGGCATTTGACCAAACTGGCCAACTTTGACCCGTTGACAGGTCTCGCTTCCCGCTATCACTTCATGGAGCTGCTCTCGGAGCGGTTGTCCCATTGTGCCAGGCAGGGAGATTCCGGCGCCTTGATTTTTCTCGACATGGACCAGTTCAAACATGTCAACGATACCTACGGTCATCAGGCGGGTGACGAGATCCTGGCGCAGGTTGCCGAACGGCTGCGTCAGGTTGTTCGGCGCGATGATCTTCTGGGGCGATTTGGCGGGGATGAATTCGTGTTGTTTGTCGGCGATATCGATGAACTCGGCGCCGATGCGGTTGCCGAGAAGCTGTTGCGTGATCTGGGTGAGTTCCCGCTGGTCTACGATGGAGTCTCTCTGAACGCGAACTGCAGTCTTGGCGTGGCGATGTCAGAAGGAGCGTCTGAAGGGGAGCCCGGGGCTGGAGGCGAGGATACCTCGATCTACAGCCCGGAAGAGCTCATCTCGCATGCGGATCTGGCCTGTCGCTTAGCGAAGTCTCAGGGGCGCAATCGTGCTTGCCGCTACCGGCCGGATGCAAAACACATGGAGGCCATCAAAAGCGATGTGCAGTGGCAACAAAAACTGAAGGCCGCTTTGAAGCAGGGCGGGCTCGAACTCCATTATCAGCCCATCATGCAGTTGAGTAACAACACAGTTATGCACTACGAGGTATTGGTGCGATTGCGGGAAGGCGATGAGTTGTATTTCCCGAACCAGTTTCTACCTGCCGCCATCCGCTTCGGACTCATGCTGGAGGTGGATCGCTGGGTTATTGATCATGCGTTCATGCAGCTCAACTGGCTGCGTCGCAGACGTCCGGATGTTCGATTCAGCATCAACATCACCGGCAGTGCGTTTGCCGATGGCTCCCTGGCGAACTATGTCAAATCAAAGCTGCGGGAACATGATCTACCAGCCGCCGCAGTGATCTTCGAGATCACCGAGCAGGTCGCGGTGGGTAGTTTTTCCGAGGCGCTGCCGCAGATCCTGGAGCTGAAATCGGTTGGCTGTGAATTTGCGGTGGATGACTTCGGGACGGGATACAGCTCCCTGTCTTACCTGAAACGCCTGCCCGTGCACTACATCAAAATCGATGGGGCTTTCATTCGCCGTTTGACGGTGAATCGAACCGATCAGACCATAGTCCGGGCCATTGCGGATATTGCACGGATCATGGGCAAGCGAACCATTGCCGAGTTCGTGGGTGACGCCGAGACTCTGAAGCTCATTCGCGAAATCGGCATCGACTACGGACAGGGCTTCCACATTGGCAAGCCGATCTCGAAGATCGAAGACCTCGATGACCGTCAGCGGGTGATCCCGCTCAGGCGGACCGGATCGTCCACTTAGTCGAAGCGCAAGTTGTCTGTGGGATAAGAGCACCGGTTGTGGTGAACCGCCGCGCAACCTAACATTCCGCTGTCTATCCATGAAAGGTGCCTGATGGTCACCGTTTTTCGTAAGTCCGTGCGGCACCTTATCCAGCTGGTGGGTTTGCTGTGCCTGGGATCTGGCGCCTGGTTCGCCTATGCCCAGGAACCTGCCCCCGTGGCAGAAACCAACGCACAGCCTGTTGTCGAAGAAATTCCAACATCGGATACCACTCTGCGTTCGCAGAGAGCTCTGGAGACGTTGGATCGTCTGAATGCAGAAATCGGTGAGCTCGGTGGCCTGGAAAAACAATCGGAACGGCTCGAGCAACTGCGAGACCAGGTGAAAAATCTGCTGCCGGAGGGTCAGAGAGCGGAAGATCTGATCGAGAATCAAGCGCTGCTCGAAGGTGTCCTGTCTCGTTCGCGGGTGTTGAGCGGGCAAGCCAGCGAAATCATCGATGGTCTGACCACGGAAGCCGAGGCTCTGGAGTCGAAACTGGCAGAGCTGCGCCAGCTGCGTACCCAATGGGAGACTGCCAGGACGGAAACGCCAGATCTTCCCCAGGCTCTCGTTGAACGAATCAACACCATTCTATCCAGGCTGACAGCGTTAGAGCGTATCGGGCATGACAAACTGAACGACGTCGTCGAGCTGCAGAACTCGACGATGACGGTCAGTAACACCATCACCCCGATTGCGGATCGAATTCGCAGCTACAGTCAGGACCATCATGTGCTCCTGCTCGAAGCCAACACGCGGCCCATCTGGCAACTCACCAGGGAGAACATCAGCTCTTCTTCAACGCGCAGTGGCCAGGAATTCATTGGTTCGCTGGGTCGGGACTTCCGGAACTTTGTCGGCGAGTCCGGTTCGGCGATTGGCGGACACCTGCTGTTGCTGCCACTGCTGCTGGTGCTGATGGTGAGGCTCAAGCAAACGGCTCGAGAAGCACCCAGCGCTGCTCTGGCGCGGCCGCTGGCGACCGGCATACTGGTCTGGATGTTGATCGGCGTCGCGGTCTGGGGCGAGGCGGCCCAGACCGTTCGATCGCTCTATGTCATGGTCGCCATGCTCACGGCAGGGGTGGTGCTGTATGCCTTTCTGCCTAAGAATTTACGTACCGGCGCCCTCATCATCCTGGTGGTGGCGGTGGCTGAGCGACTCATATCGGTTCTGCCTGCATCAGATCCTTTGTCTCGGGTCGCGTATATGGCATTCGGCGCCACAATGACGGTGCTCGCTTACTACGGCCATCGGCCGCAGGCGATTGTGAGCGTTGCCGAATGGGGTGTGCCGCGACCGTTCTTTGTGGTTGTGACCTGGTTGACTGCCGGACTATCGGCGGCGGGCGTGTTGGCAAACGTGTTCGGCTTCGTGCATCTGTCCAAGCTGCTGATCGGCAGTTCGGTGGACAGCATCGCCACGTTTCTCGTGTTGTTTGCGGGGCTTACCACCATCAGTGAAATCGTCACGGTGATGCTCGGTCTGCGCGCGCTGGACAACTTCCACTCGATTGCCCGAAATCGTATGCGTCTCAAGCGCGTGTTGCACCGACCGCTGGTGTGGATTGCCTTGCTGCTCTGGCTGTGGGTGACTGCGTCGTTGTTCGGTGTCGATGAGTGGGTGATCGACTCCCTTGCCGCGATACTCTATGCAGAGGCTTCGATCGGCGAGGTCACCCTGTCGCTGCGTGGCGTGGCGGTTTTCATACTCGCGATCTGGGTGGCCGTCTGGTCTTCGCGCATCGTTCGGGCGGTGCTGAACCAGGATGTGTTGCCACGGATGGATCTCCCTCGCGGAGTGCCCAACACAATTTCCATGACCGCTCACTACACCATCATGATGCTGGGCTTGCTGCTCGCGGTCGGCTTCATCGGGCTGGATCTCTCCAGCCTCGCCTTAGTCATTGGCGCCCTGGGCGTTGGCATCGGATTCGGCTTGCAGAATCTGGTCAACAATTTCGTCTCCGGTCTGATCCTGATCTTTGAAGCGCCCATTCAGGTGGGGGACACCGTGGAGGTCGGTGAACTGATGGGCAAGGTGGTGCAGATCGGCATTCGTACCAGTCGCGTGCGGACCTACAGCGGCTCTGAGGTCATCGTTCCGAACGGTGATCTGGTTTCGAACCAGGTGATCAACTGGACGTTGTCGGATCGGCGCCGACGCCTGAATCTGGCGGTAGGCGTTGCTTACGGTAGCGATCCCGCCGTGGTCACCGCGCTGCTGCGCGAAACGGTTGAAGCCGATGAGGACGTGCTGGAAGATCCACCGCCGATCATCGTATTCAACGATTTCGGTGACAGCGCGTTGAACTTTCAGGTACTGGCCTGGATTGCCGACTTCGATCGAGGATTCGAAATGCGCCATCGGCTGAACAGCGCCATCAACAACGCCTTGAAGACGGCCGGTGTGACGATCCCCTTCCCGCAACGAGACCTGCATGTGAAATCCCTGCCTTCCGGCGGCGCCCTTCAGGATATAGAGACGAGTCCCGGCTAGACACACTGTTCGGAGCTGTCCGATGGTGGGACAGGACACCGGTTTCTGGCCCCTCGTGGATGAACCTTGGCCGTTCCTCACAGGAACCAACCGCAGGAATAGTCCTTAATAGAGACTAACGTTGCCGGCGCTGATACATCGTGGTGTTATCCGCGGGCGCAAAGGATTGGCGCGAAAAGATGCGCTAGCAGCATCGGCAAATGAAAAGTCGGTAGTAAAAAGACTATACAGATAGCAAGGACCAAAGGAGCCAAGATGCTAATTTTGACCCGTAGAGTCGGTGAGCGGTTGATGATCGGCGACGATATTACCGTCACAGTGCTGGGGGTGAAGGGAAATCAGGTACGGATAGGTGTCCATGCACCTGCCGATGTCAGCGTGCATCGCGAAGAAATTTACGATCGGATTCAGGCTGAGC
>QIDL01000350.1 GCA_003228415.1 Gammaproteobacteria bacterium
GGCAGATCACGATCTGAAAGATGCGGCGATGCGCGAAACCAGGGAAGAAATCGGCCTGGATCTGGCTCATGCGGAGTATCTCGGGCCGCTGGATCAACAACGCGCCATGCCGCGCGGCAGGCCTCTGAACATGTTGATCGCGCCTCACGTATTCAGCCTCAGCGGCAACCCGGTCTTCGCGCCAAACTACGAAGTGGCGGAAGTCGTCTGGACCGAACTGGGGCCACTCATTGCCGGTGACCGGCACGATTGGGAAACCCGGCCCATGGCGGGTCGACCGACCATCTTCAACGGTTATCGGCTGGAGCGTGGCCATTTTGTCTGGGGTCTCACTTATCGGATGCTGAAATCCTTTTTCACCACCTTGAATCCCTATTGGCGGGAGCCGATTGAGCGCTGAATTCCATCACCAGGCGTTGCGGATCGCTACCAACCTCTATATGGACCCTCCTCAGAGAGACTGAAAGTTCGCGATCGCCAGGCCAGCCGCCACGCTGGTGAACGGATCATGCTCCACGACTCGATCCGGGAAATGGTTCTCCAGGATTTTCCGGACCGCCGGTATCAGACTGGAACCACCGGTACACAGCACGATGTCGATGGCGTCGGCATTGAGCCCGGCTCGCTCGAGGGTATCGTTGAGCGCCCGGTCTACCAGGTCGAGTTGATCGGCAATCAGAGTTTCAAACTCCCCACGGGTCAGATGGACCTCCACGTCGAGCTCGGGAATGTCCAGCACCGCTTCCGATCTGACAGAGAGCTCGGCCTTGAAGTCCTTGATCGTCTGAAAGACGACGTAACTCAGATTCTGACTGATCAGCTCCCGAAGCCGTTTGAATTTCTGCACGCCAGATCCTCCCTGATCGATGCAGTCGAATACCGCAGTGGTGTACTTGTTCTGATTGAGCGTGTACGTGACCGCCCAGTTGAGCAGCAGGTCCTCGTAGTCCTCGAAGGGAAACAGGGTTTCGATTTCCCGGTCCATGCCACGCCGTCGCCAGCGTTCGCCCTTGCCGAGCAAGGGAAACAGCAATTCCCGGAACAATCGCTGATCGATGTGATCACCACCCAGGGCGATGCCATGGGTCGTGACCACATCGAAGTGCAGCCCTCTCCGACGCAGCACACAGAAGTCCAGCGTGCCGCCACCAAAGTCCAGCGTGAACAGCAACTCACCGACCACGCCCGGATTGGCGTTCAAAAAGCTCACCGCCGCCGCAATGGGTTCGGGATAGAATCGCTGATCTTCGACACCGGCGTATTTATAGGCTTCAGCGAGCCTTGTCAGCGCCGTCTTGTTGTGGAACTGATCGCGGCCTTCGAAATTGACTGGATGACCCAGATGACCGCCGCCGATCGGTCCAACCGCTTCGTTCAACGCCTGTCGGACATGCAGCAGGATCGGCGTGATCAATGCGACCAGACGAAACGGGTGATCGAATACCATCAGGCGTCGTACCCGGCGGTCACCAAGCAGCCGCTTGGTGCCACGAAACAGTCGACCTTGCAATCCGCTGTCGATCACCGAGGCACCATAGATTTTCTGCGACACCGTTTCCACAGGCGCCAGATTTTCCGAATCGCCGTGTTCGACGAATTGGCTGGTCTCACCGATGACTTCCGGAATCAGCTCCACGGTGCGGCCGGTGTTGTCCTGAATGTACCGATCAATGGCCCCCTGCCCGGTCAACGTCTGCAGCTCACGGTCGATGTAGGTCGCAGAAGGCATGATGGTTTCACCGTGCTCGAGATGAACCAGCGTGACCGCTTCCCCGTCAAAGACTGCGGCAGCGCTGTTGGTGGTACCGAAGTCGATACCTATCCCGAGAGACACATCACTCATGACAGCGGTTGGTAGCCTCGAATGTAGTCCGGAACATCGATGCCATCCTTGAGGTCTGCGTTAGGCTCAGGCTCACCGGCCCGAACCGTCAGCGGAATCACGCCCGCCCAGACTTCGGCATCGAGATCCGACTCATCGTCTATGGCGTCACCGGTGCGGATCTTTGCAGAAGCCTCATCAATGGCGATGCGAACCGCCGCGGTGGCGTTGAGTTCCTGCGGGGTGGGTCGCCGTACGACGGCGCCATGACCCGGGATCAGCGTCTCGACAAAGCCGTCCAGAATCTCTTCGTGTTGTGCCGCATCCACCGCCTCTCCCTTGCCGAACAGCACCACCGATCGATAGTTCATGGAGCAGTGGAAGCCCGAACGAGCCACTACCACACCATCTACCGACATCACGGAAATGCTGGCCAGACCACCCTGTGCCAGGTGATGGAGTAGCGCCGCCTGGCGGTTGCCGTGGAGATAGAGGTAGTCGCCGCGGCGCATATACAGCGTTGGGATAATGCGCGGCTCGCCAGCATCCACGTAAGCAACGTGACAGAGCCGATTGGCATCCAGCACAGCCTTGATCTGGTCAAGACGATAAACGGCTCGCAGTGCGTTACGTCGAATCCGGGTCCGGGGCGTACTTCGGCCGCCCGTCATTCCACCGTCACCAGAGCATCGATGTCACACCCGACCCCGGTCCCGTCAAGGTTGCAGTAGCCGTTCGGTACCTTGGCGAGATACTGTTGATGGCAGTGCTCGGCATAGTAGAACGTCGACAACGGTCGAATCTCTGTTGTGATCCGACCATAGCCGGCGGTCTCCAACGCCCGCTGATAGGCTTCTCGAGACTGTTCCACGACAATCAACTCATCCGAACCCGACCCACCATTCACATAGATCGCCGAGCGATACTGGGTGCCCCAGTCGTTACCCTGGCGCATGCCCTGGGTCGGATCGTGAGACTCCCAGAAAACCTTGAGCAGCTGCGGAAAAGAGACTATTCGGGGATCGAAAACCACCAGTACCGCCTCGATATGCCCGGTCCAACCGGAACAGACTTCCTCATAAGTCGGATGGCGCGTGGTACCCCCGGCATATCCCACCGCTGTGCTGTATACGCCATGCATTTCCCAGAAACGGCGCTCTGCACCCCAGAAACAACCAAGACCGAAGACGACCGTGCGCATTTCAGCCGGAAACGGCGGTACCAGGGCATGACCGTTCACAAAGTGGGCGTCAGGCACGATCACAGATGCGGCTCTCCCGGCCTGTGCTTCATTTTCTTCGGGAATACGGAGTTTTCGCTCCCAAGCCATGTCTAAGTCCCTGTAATATAGGAGGTTCGAAATCATACCCTTCATCCACCTTCACACAAGTGCTGCAAATACCCGTATGCGATTGCCTCTGATCATAGTCATCGTCGTCCTGTCTCTGGGCTGCCAGACAACCACGCCGCTCGAATACGCTCAGCTCATCGACAAAGTTGCCAACGGAGATCCGGTCGCTGTCACGGACCTGAGAGAGGCGTTCCTCGCTCAAGAAGATCTGCCGGATCAGATGGAGCGATTGCTCGAACTCGAGCAGCAGGCACTCCAGATCGTCGAGGACGAGCCCCTGAGGCTCGGTTCTATCGGCAGCGCCATTCTCGACACTTACCAGGCCAGCATTACCGGCCACTACGTCATGAGCCGTTTCTATCAGTATGTCGATTCACCGGACGCGACAGCGGAGCATCTGGCCTGGCTCGATCGCATCCGTGCCGATATGCAACGGTTGGGCGATGGTAGCCAGGATCAACCCCTCCCGGCCGTCACCTCGGTGGAAGCGCAGATGTATGCGATCAGCCTCGACCTGAGCCCGGTGGGTGCGATCTACCAGACCAACGAGGATCATCCGTTCGCCATTCTGCTCCAGGCCAAACCGGCTGACGGCCCAATCGAGAACCTGACTTTCGATCTCGAGGGTGTCTATGAAGCCATGCGGATGGACTTCACTTCATCCTCAGACCCGGAAGGCGAATTTTCCCCATTCTCGCTGATCGGGTACCTGGCCAAACACAACGACACAGCCGCGCAGGCTGCCATCGGCGCTTTTTTGGCCTCACAGCGACGCACAAGAGATGCCATCGACTGGCTCAAAGCGGCGTCTCGTTCCGGAAATCTCATTGCCAGCAGCATCCTTGCCCGACTCTATTGGGAGCAGGCCAGCACCACCAAGGACCCTGTGGAGAAGGAGGAGGCCCTCGACGAGGTGCTGGAAAACTATCTCCATGCCATCGCCCTGGGTTCAACAGACGCCATGTACGCATTGGCTGTGCTCTATCTGAATAGTCACTACGGCGAGGAAAACAGGGCCTCCGGTGTGACGCTGCTCACTCAGGCAGCCGAAGCCGAGCACAGCGACTCCGCGATGTTTCTCGCCCATCTCTACTATTCCGGCGACATGGTCGATCGTGATCTGGCTAAAGCCCGCAGCTACTACGTCCAGGCTGCCGAACTCGACAATGCGTTCGCGCAGCGCAGCTACGCTCGCTTCCTGCTCGACCGCAGCGCCGATCAAACATCCGATCCCAGAGTTTTCACCTGGCTGGGAAAACTCGCCGACGACGACGATCCAGAGGCCATGCTGCTGCTTGGCAATCTGCACGCACGGGGTGTTGGAACCAGGCAGAATTACCGCCGCGCGGTCAGTTGGTACAAAGGCGCCGTGAAGCTTTCGCCGGAGAATGCAACGATCGTCAACGAGGTAGCCTGGACGCTCACGGTCAGCGATCAGGATGGTCTGCAACGAACCCGCTATGCACGCGATATCATGGATACCCTGATGGAGGCCAACCAGGAGGCACGGAAACGGCCGGAATATCTCGATACCTGGGCGGCATCCTACGCAGCAACAGGAAATTTTCCCCGCGCCATCGAGCTGCAGGAAGAAGCCCTCACGGTCGCGGAAGAAATGAATTTCGATGATGTCCTCGAGATCCTCCGTGAGCATCTCGACGCTTTTCACGACCAACAGATCATTATCGAAGCCGCACCATGACCGGCGGTCCCTCCAGCCAGGGAAGCAAATCGAAGGTGACCGGGCTCCACCCGAGCGAGGAGTCGATGGAAAACCTGCTGACAGCCGGCACACCCTTCATCGATCTCAGATCGCCTGGTGAATTCGCCAACGGGGCGGTACCGGGCGCCATCAACCTGCCACTGTTGACCGATGCCGAGCGCCATCAGGTTGGCTTGACGTACAAGCATGCCGGCCAAAGGGCTGCAATCGCGACAGGCCATGAGCT
>QIDL01000351.1 GCA_003228415.1 Gammaproteobacteria bacterium
CGGCGCATGGTCCATGCTGCGGGCAAACGCGGTGGCCGCCATCGGAAAGCCCGGCGTAGTGGGAATCACGCAGGCGACCACTGCCTTGATCCTCGGTTCCACCGCACCAAGCATGAAGGTCATATGCCCGCCCATGCTGTAGCCGACGATTCCGACCCGATCGGTGTCGATATCGCTGCGGGTCGCCAGATAGTCGATGGCTCTCCGGTAGTCGACGATCGTCTGGACCATCATATTTGAGTATCGAATCCCCCAATTGCGCTGGAATATCATTTCGCCAGGATCGATGAAATCGTTGTAAATTGCTCGATCGCCGTGGTACTGGGCATCCAACGCCATGACCGCATAACCCTTGTTCAGCAATCCACGCGTCACTTCCCCGCCGTGACTGAAGTCATCTTCAAGCCAGTGGGACTTGTCGCCGGTCAGGCCATGAAGCAACAACACCACCGGATACGGCCCCTCACCCATCTCCGGTATCGACAGCAGTCCCGGGACGGCACCATTGTGAAAGCTCGTGAACACGATCTTTTCGAAATTCACATCACCACTCTTCCGCATCCCGGCAGATCTCGCATTCAGGGGATAATCCGCGTCATACATGAAAGAGAATTGCAGCACGCCGTAGGCTTCCTCTCCCATCTCCTGGGCCATCTCCTGGGCCAGTGCCAGATTAGCCAGAGTGAGGGAGAGCAACGTGATCAGTAGTCGTTTCACTTTCTGTATCCTTCTTTTATTGCCTGATTGTTACTTGATCCGAACCGCATCGAACCGGATGATAAACCATCGACCCTGGCAACGTTCGGCTGGAGAATTTCGTGAACCTGACTGCGTTGGACTGGGGCATCGTCATTCTGGTCCTGCTGGTCATCCTGCTCATCGGCATCTGGGCACGGCGTCGCGCATCGAAAGACAGCAGCGCCTATTTTCTAGGTGGCCGCAACATGCCCTGGTGGCTGCTCGGCACCTCCATGGTAGCCACGACGTTTGCCACCGACACGCCCAATCTGGTGACAGGCCTGGTGCGAGAACAGGGCGTTGCCGGGAACTGGGCCTGGTGGTGTTTCCTGTTGACCGGAATGGTGACCGGATTTGTCTACGCCAGACTCTGGCGTCGAATAGGCGTTGCCACCGACATCGAATTCTACGAGGTTCGCTACAGTGGTCGGCTGGCCATGTTCCTGAGAGGCTTTCGGGCGCTCTACCTTGGGCTGTTATTCAACATCATGATCATGGCCAACGTGACACTGGCACTGGTGAAATACGCCAACGTCCTGTTTGGAGTGTCACCGACCATCGTTGTCCTGTGCGCCGGTTTCGTCACCGTGGTGATCAGTGCAGCCGGTGGTCTGTTGGGGGTGATGATCACAGATCTGGTGCTGTTCGTGGTCTCGATGAGCGGAGCTGTGACCGCGGCGTACGTGGTCGTGAATCTACCGGCCATCGGCGGCTTATCGGCTCTGATGAGCCATCCTGAGGTACTGGCAAAGCGTGATTTTCTACCCGATTTCTCCGACCCCAATCAATACCTGCCACTGCTGGTCATCCCTTTGATCGTGCAGTGGTGGAGCGCCTGGTACCCTGGATCCGAACCCGGCGGTGGCGGCTACATCACACAGCGCATGCTTGCCGCAAAAGACGAGCGACATGCCACCGGCGCAACGGTATTTTTCAATTTCGCCCATTACGCGCTTCGTCCGTGGCCCTGGATTCTTGTCGCGCTCGCATCCATTGTCGTGTTTCCCGACCTTGCAAGCATCAAGTCCGCCTTCCCTCACATTGCCGATGAGCTGGTGGATCACGACCTGGCCTACGCCGCCATGCTGAGCTTCCTGCCATCGGGTCTGCTCGGCCTCATGGTTGCTTCAATCATCGCCGCCTACATTTCCACAATATCCACGAGTCTCAATCTGGGGGCTTCCTACATCGTCAACGATGTCTACGTGCGTTTCATCGAACCCGGTGCCGCCGAGCGGCGGCGGGTTTTGATCGGCCGGATAGTCACCGTGCTGCTGATGCTGTTGGCGGGGTTGTTGGCGCTGACGCTGAAAAGCGCCGTACAGGCCTTTCAGCTGTTGTTGTCGGTAGGCGCCGGTACCGGACTGCTGTTTTTCCTGCGATGGTTCTGGGATCGGATCAACGCCTGGAGCGAAATCTCCGCAATGGTGATCTCGTTCTCGGCTTCTTTCTATTTTCACGTCTGGGAACCGGCGGGTCTGGAACTCTGGCAGCGTTTCGTCCTGAGCGTGGGCATCACGACCATTGGCTGGATCGCCGTCACGCTGCTGACCCCGGCAACGGATCCCGAGACCCTGCGGCGATTTCATGCCCGAATCGCGGGACCCGATGGGGGAGACAAGTCTCGATTTCGCAACAAGCTCGCCGCCGCCCTGGCGATCGCGTTTCTAGCGGCGCTAAGCGTGTACGGCTGTCTATTCGGTGTCGGCTATGCTCTGTACGGGCAGCCCGCACCGGCCCTGGCGTTGCTGGCCTGCTCGTTGATCGCCGGAATGATCTGCCTTGTTTATCTGAAGAACGCTTTCAGCGAGGAGCAATCAGTACCACAGGTCTGAGAATTCACCGATTGCAGGCTTGATTTTCGGAATTGTACTTTCCGGAATTTCTGATGGAAACTGATCCGGAAGCTCATCTGGGGGAAATCAATCATGGTCCACTATGCCTTCAAGTCCGCTGTCGACCTTGCACGATCTATCAAAGCCAAAGAGGTGAGTGCCCTGGAACTTACCGACATGTATATACAACGCATCGAAACCTACGACAAAAATATCAACGCCGTTGTCGTACGCGATTTCGAACGCGCCAGAGATGCTGCTAAAGCTGCGGATACGCGCCTCGCTCGAGACGAAGTTACTGGTCCCCTGCATGGCGTGCCCATGACCATCAAGGAGGCTTATGACATCGAAGGATTGCCGACGACGTGGGGCATACCCGAGTTTAAAGACAACATCGCAATCGAGGATTCAGATACCGTACGGCGTCTGAAAGAAGCTGGCGCGCACTTTATCGGGAAAACCAATGTGCCTCTGAGTCTCGCCGATTTTCAAAGCTTCAACGAGGTCTATGGAACAACCAGCAATCCCTGGAATCCGGATCGAATACCCGGTGGTTCTTCTGGTGGCTCCGCGGCCGCCCTCGCTGCGGGGTTGACTGGTTTAGAAGCCGGTTCCGATATCGGCGGTTCGATACGTAATCCCGCTCATTTCTGTGGCATCTACGGTCACAAACCCACCTGGGGAATCGTCTCAGACGTCGGACATTCGCTTCCCGGGCAAACTGCTCCTGCAGACATAGCGGTGGTCGGACCCATGGCTCGCAGCGCTGATGATCTCGCGCTCAGCCTTGATATTATTGCCGGTGCCAGCCGCACAGACGTCAAAGGCTGGCAACTGACATTACCCCGTCCGGTAAACCGCAAACTCTCTGAGCTGAAAGTTGCTCTGTGGCAATCCGATACGATGGCGCCTGTTACCGCAGAGATTTCCGATCGTGTGCAGATGATAGGCGATACGTTGAGCAAGCTGGGTGCCAGCGTTTCGGACAGAGCGCGACCTGCTATCGATTTAAACGAGAGCCATGAGGCTTACAGCAGTCTCTTGTGGGGCGTGATGTCTGCTGCAATGCCGGAAGAAGAGAAGCAGACCCAACGCGAAATACGTGCCGGTCTAACGGACGATGATCGTTCGATAGCGGCAAACTATGCGCGCTACTCGGTACAGGAACACGGTGAATGGGCCACGCAGAACGAAAAGCGTTATCAGCTGCGCCAAGCCTGGCAGGCATTTTTCGAAGAATGGGATATTTTGATCTGTCCGCAAATGGCCATCGCCGCGTTTCCTCACGATCACGGCGAGTACATGGCCCGCACTTTGAAAGTAGACAACGAGACGCAAGATTACTTTCAGCAGATATTCTGGTCGGGTCTGATTACCGTTGCTCATCTTCCGAGCACGGTATTTCCCACAGGGCCTTCAAAGGAGGGTTTGCCTATCGGTCTCCAAGCGGTTAGCGCAGAGTTTCATGACCATTTCACCATCGATTTTGCTCGCCAGATAGCAGACGAAATTGGCGGCTTCTTCCCGCCACCGGGATTTGACCAGTAGTGAAATCAATACTCGAAAAAATGCAGCCAGAATCTGCACCGAGTATGCTCGACGCGGTTTCCGAGCTCTCAAGTATTGCTTTCATCCGCCAGGCCCGTGATCGCGACAACATGAGCTAGCGCGTCAGGTAGGGGCTGCTGGAACTCCAGTTCCAGAGTTTTCCCCTCGACCTTCCCCACAACAGGCAGGCCTCCCACCAATTGGGACAGATATAACTCCCGCCCGGCCTGAACCGGGAAGTTCCGCACGGATAGACTCTTACCTTTCGGCGTTCCCAGAAAGATGGCGTAGACCTTCCCTTCCTTCTGCGTATAACGGACCTCGATCCCTTCTTCGGTTGTTCCTGCCGCAAGATGCCACGGTCGGGTTCCGTAAATCGCTTCCCCATTGATGGCGAGCCAGCTTCCCATCTGCTGCAGCCTCGAGCGCTGTTCCGCGGGTATGCATGCATCCACACCCCGGGGCCCTACGTTCAGCAGCAGATTACCGTTTTTCGACACCGCGTCGATCAATCCAGACAGCAGCGAGCCGGCACTTTCATAGTCTTGTTCGGTATCATTTCGATTGAACCCGAAGGAGTTGCTCATGCCCCGGGTCGCTTCCCACTTTTTCACCTGGATATCACCGAAGGCCGCGTACTCCGATGTCCGAAAATCGCTGTGGGGGATGGGTTGGGTAATCACTCCATTTGCGGAATTCGGGTGTTTGCGGATATGGCGCTTAGCCAGGTAGTCGAATGCCCGGCGCACAGGCCACAGCTTCAACGCTTTGCCTGACAGCGTGGTGTGGCGCCAGCGATCGTTTACCACGCCGTCGGGAACCCGCTGATAGTAGAAGTCGAACAGCTCCCGGAGGCTTGCCAGATGATCGGGCCAGGAAATATCGTTCCACAGAATACTCGGCTCGTAGCGTTCAATGAGTTCACGCAACTGCCGAGCCGCATATTCTGGATAGTTTCCCCCCGGAGCCGAGGAGATGAAGTCGCCAAAGGTTTTCAGTGG
>QIDL01000499.1 GCA_003228415.1 Gammaproteobacteria bacterium
TCGAAGCCCCCGGATAGTGCCAGCACCCCACCGGTGTTCGGGTCGAGCGAGACGAGAGCGCCTTGTATTACCGGTAACTGTGCCAGGCGCCAGGTGTCAACGGGTTCCAGGAGGGCCGGATCGCCGGATTCGGCGGGAGCCTCCCTGGCTTCCTTTTCAGACAGGGGCTGTTCGGGTACGCGTTTGCCCAGATACTCGACGCGAATCAGATCTCCAACCTTCAGCACCTCGTCGACGCTCTTGATGACCGGGCCACGAGTGTTTTCGTCTATGAACTTTCGAGCCCAGCGCAGCGCATTCAGGTCCAGATTGAGCTCCGTGCCTCCTGCGGCCAGCACTCTGGCAGCAGCCGGTAACACATCCATCACAACTGCCGGTTTCAGGCCACCGTATGTGGATATGCTCGCCAGCAGCCCCTGCACGCGCTCGCGGCTCAACGGGTTGTCTTCGTTAATGGTCAGTCGATCCTCGGGGCCCCGATAACCATGACGACGATCGTAGTCCGTCAGCCCGCGTAGCAGAGACCGATCGGCGGCCTGTTGCAGTTCCGCCTTCAGTGTCGTGAATACCTCATAGCCACCCGTATACAGGTCTGGGTAGCGACTCAGCATTTGCTGGCGCACCCATTCTGCCGGGAATGCGGCAGGCACATCGAGGCCGCGGGCATGGACCTGTGCGGTGATCGGGGCGGCCACAGCATCCTCGAAAGCCGCCTGGTCGATGGAGCGTTGTTCCAGCATGCGCCTGAGAACGAGATTACGTCGACTGAGGGCGCGTTCCGGCCCGTTGATGGGGTTTCCGGCACTAGGCGCCTGAGGAATACCTGCGAGCATGGCCAGTTGCGCCAGATCGAGATCGGCGAGGGCTTTGCCATAGTAGGTGAACGCCGCGGCTTGAACCCCGTAAGCGTGCTTTCCGAAAGGTACCGCGTTGATATAAAGCTCGAGGATCTCGTCCTTGCTGAGTTCCTGCTCCATCTTCAATGCCAGCAGGATCTCCTTGAATTTGCGGATGAACAGCTGATCCAGTGAAAATGTGCCTAGATTTCTCGGTAACTGCATGGTGATGGTCGAACCACCCCGCGTGATGGCTCCCATGTTCCATACCAGATCGACAGCGGATTTAGTCAGAGTCCAGAAGTCGACACCGCTGTGTTCGTAAAAACGCTTGTCCTCGGTGTCCAGGAGCGCGCTGATGAATGCGGCGGGCACTTCGTCCAGCGCAACGGGAATGAGACGGCGTTCACCAAACTCGGCTATCAGCTGACCCTCAGCGGTAAATACCCTGAGCGGTGTCTCCAGTCGGACATGGCGATAAGTCTCAGCTTTGGGGACCTGGGGATCCAAATACAGGTAAATGCCTGCAAGACTGAGGACTGCGGCACATAAAGCGCAGAGGGCCAGCCACATAATGGGTGCTGTGACGCGTCGGGACATAAGTGTCATGGTCGCGGCAAGAATACAGGGAATGGATTGCAGATGTGGCAATCCTGGTATTTAATGTTAAATGCCATAAATAGGACGTAAGTGCCCGCGATAGTAAGGAAATTTTACCGTGCTGGGATTCCTTAATAAGAAATCCAACCTAATGCTTGGGTTGGACATTAGCTCCACTTCAGTAAAGTTACTTGAGCTTTCAAAATCGAACGACAGGTATCGAGTTGAAGCTTATGCGGTGGAACCGTTGCCACCGAACGCCGTAGTGGAAAAGAATATTAGCGATGTTGAAGGTGTAGGTGAAGCAATCAAAAGGGTTGTAAGCCGCTCGAAATGCGCTTCCAGACAGGCCGCGGTGGCGGTTGCCGGATCGGCGGTGATCACCAAGACCATCGAAATGGATGCCGAGCTCAGCGACGATGAGATGGAAAACCAGATCACCGTCGAAGCAGATCAGTACATCCCCTATCCGCTCGATGAGGTGGCGATCGACTTTGAGGTTCAAGGGCTTTCCGAGCGAAATCCCGACCAGGTGGAAGTCCTGCTGGCAGCGTGCCGGAAGGAAAACGTCGAGATGCGGGAAGCGGCATTGGACCTGGGACAGGTAAAACCGGCGGTAGTGGACATCGAAGCGCACGGAATGAAGCGCGCTTTTGAGCTGATCAAGCCGCAACTGGGCAATAATGCTGACGACCTGGTGGTGGCGATCATTGACATTGGCGCCACCATGACGACGCTCTCTGTACTCGCAGACGATCGATCGATCTATACCCGCGAGCAACTTTTTGGTGGAAAGCAGCTGACGGAAGAGATTCAGCGCCGCTACAGCCTCTCGTTTGAGGAAGCGGGTCTTGCCAAGAAGCAAGGCGGATTGCCTGATGACTACGAAGAAGAAGTGCTGCAACCCTTCAAGGAAGCGGTTCTGCAGCAGGTCACTCGTTCGCTGCAATTCTTTTTCTCTTCAAGTCAGTACGACGACGTCGACTATATCGTGCTCGCTGGCGGTACAGCGTCCATCGATGGCCTGTCCGGCATGATCGAAAACAAGCTCGGGACGCCGACGATTGTTGCCAACCCCTTTGGAGACATGTCACTTTCGAGCAAAGTCGATGCCGATGCGCTGGCGAATGATGCGCCGGCGATGATGATTTCCTGTGGACTGGCCATGAGGAGTTTCGACTGATGGCACATATCAACCTGCTACCCTGGCGCGAATGGGAACGTGAGCGTAAGAAGAAAGAGTTTCTCGGCAACCTGGGCGGTGTACTCGTGTTTGGTGTCGCTCTGGTGTTACTCGGCGGCTGGATGCTCGACGGAAATGTCGAAAATCAGAATGCGCGCAATCAGTTCCTGCAGACCAAGATTACCGAACTCGATGGCAAGATCGCGGAAATCGCCATGCTGGAGCAGCAGCGGGACGATTTGAAAGATCGGATGCAATTGATCCAGAAACTACAGGGTAACCGGCCGGTAATCGTTCGCGTGTTCGATGAACTGGTTCGGACCCTCGCCAAGGGCGTGCACTACGAGAAACTCCAGATGGACAACGGGCATCTGAAGGTGGCAGGGACGGCTGAGTCCAACAGCCGCATCTCTGCGCTGATGCGAAACCTGGATGAGTCGGAATGGTTCGAGTCACCCAATCTGCGCAGCATCAAGGAAGATCCCGACAACTCGGACTACGGCGCTCAGGCGAGTACGTTCGACCTGACCTTTGTCCGGGTGAATCCGCTCGAAGACGAAGATGGGGAGGGTTGAGCAGATGGCTTTGCAGGACACTCTCGAACAGCTACAAAACTTTGATCTCGGCGATCTGGATTTCAACAACATCGGCTCCTGGCCGGGGCCGATAAAGCTCGTACTCATGGCGATCGCTCTGGTATTGGTGCTGGGTATGGGCTACTACCTCTATCTCACCGACAAGCAGACGCTGCTCGAACGAGCGGAGGTTCAGGAGCAGGAACTTCGTCGCGACTTCGAATTCAAGAGCGAGAAAGCTGCGAATCTGGAAGAGTACCGGCGTCAGAAAGTAGAGTTGGAGACCACTTTCGGGGCGCTTTTGAAGCAACTGCCGAAAGACACAGAGGTGCCAGGCCTGCTGGACGACATCACTACCGCGGCAGTCAACAGTGAGCTCACCATCGAGAGCATCAGTCTGCAGAACGAAGTGCAGCTCGAGTTTTATGTCGAGCTGCCGATCGATATTGTGGTGGAAGGTGAATATCACAAGATCGGCTCGTTTGTCAGCGCTGTGGCCGCGCTATCGCGGATCGTCACGCTGCACGACTTCGATCTGGAGCCACAGGGATCTCAGCTCAATTTGAAGTTGAGAATCCTCGCAAAAACCTACCGGTATCTGGATGAGGATGCATGATGCGCTTACAAGGAATTAAGCACCGTGTGGGCGCTAAGGGCTCTTTATCAGCCGCTAAAGGCTCTTTATCAGCCGCTAAAGGCTTCACCTTCATCCTTCTCAGTGGTCTGCTGACGGGTTGTGGAGGAGGAGACTTCGGCGATCTGCAGTCTTTCATGGACGAAGTGAATGCTCGTCCGAAGGCTGCGATTAAACGCCTGCCGCCGTTTACGCAGGTCGAACCTTTCGCCTACGAAGCCAGCGGCTATCGTAGCCCGTTCGAGCCACCCGTTCTGGTGAAACCCGGCCCTCGACCGACAGGACCTCAGGTGAAACCGAACCCGAACCGGGTGAAGCAGTATCTCGAGCAATACACCATCGCTTCGTTGTCGATGGTTGGCACTCTTTCCCAGGGTCCGTCTACGTACGGATTGATTCAGGATGGCGAAGGTGGCGTTCACCGGGTTCAGAGTGGAGATTATATGGGCACGGATCATGGAAAGATTCGGTCAATAGATGAGGCGGAAATCGAGCTCATCGAAATTGTCCCGGACGGTACCGGTAGTTGGGTAGAACGTATCCGCACCGTGAGTCTGGGTGGTGGAGGCAGAGGATGAAAACAATGATGAATGGAAACCGAGGCTGTCAAGGATACGCCCTGCGATCGGTTGATCGGTTTGCCCGCTTGGTAGTCAGGCCGCTGGCCGGCTGCCTGGCGATAATGGTGGCATTGGCAGGCACCACAGCCTGGGCAGCGAACATCGAATCGGTGGAGTTTTCCACGCTGTCTGGTGATAAGACGGAGATCCGCCTGCATTTTGATGGTCCCGCTCAGGAACCGACTGGCTATACCATTGAGCAGCCGGCACGCATCGTGCTCGACATGCCCGGCGTGATGAGTAACCTCGAGGAAAAGCACCACAATCTTGGTATTGGCAACGCACGGCGCTTATCGATCATCTCCACCAAGGATCGTACCCGTGCGATCGTCAATCTGACCGAACTGGTCAGCTATGAAACCGAAGTCGAAGGCAACACCCTCTATGTGCTGGTGGGCGGTGGTCCGGCTCAGGGAGTGCCGAGCGGCCAGGAATTTGCAAGCGCCGACGATTCATCCTCCCTGTCCGGGACCCCGTCCGAATCATCGATCACAGGTGTGGACTTTCGACGCAGTAAGGAAGGTGATGGCCGCATAGTCATTGGCCTGTCGAATCCAAAAGCGCCGGTGAACGTCTCCAGCGAGGCGGGCAAGGTGAAGGTGGAAATCCGCAACACCGTGCTGCCCAAAGAGCTGCAGCGTCGTCTGGATGTCACCGATTTCGCGACCC
>QIDL01000322.1 GCA_003228415.1 Gammaproteobacteria bacterium
CAGACTGGCGGTGCCGAGGCCAAACCAGAGCATGGCCAGGGGCAGCAGCGCTATGGCCGGCAGCGGATTAAACATGGCCGTCACGGTGGCCAGAAAGTCGCTGCCGAAGCGACTGGCCGTTGCCCACAACACCAGCACCGCTGCAATGGCCATGCCCGCCGAGTAGCCATAAATGAGCACTTTGATGGAAAACCAGATTTTCTTCAGCAAGGTGCCGTAGACCAGCGCATTCCAAAGCGCCACGGCACTGTCGGTGAAGCGCGGGAACATGAGTGGTTCCACATCCAGGACCACCGTGTAGATCTGCCACGTCAGCACCAGACCGAGCAGGATGGTGCCCTTGCGCACGGTGTTGTTATCCCATATTCGCTCAAGTAGCGACAAGGGGCGGGACGCATCATCGATGACCGCTTCGTTGATGCTCTCGACAACGTATTCCGGGCGCACGTATATTTCCGGCCGGGTGCGGGTGATCGACTTTGCGCTGCTCATTGCGTCTGCATTCCCCAGCGTGCCACGGTGCGCTGCTCAATTTTGCGAAACACCACGTTCTCCACCAGTACACCGACCACAATCACCGTAAATAACCCGGCAAAAACGTAGGGGATGCGCAAATCCATCTGGTTGGAGAAAATAAACCAGCCGAGACCGCCCGAGGAGGTGCCTTCGGTATCGATAATGGAGCCGCCGAATACAAGTTCGGCCGCAATCAGCGTGCGCCAGGCATAGGCCCAACCGATACGCAGGCCGGTAAGGATGGACGGAAACGCCGCCGGGATCAGAATTTTGGCAACGTATGTGAGCCCGCGCAGCCCGTAATTCCTGCCCACCATGCGCTGGGTGTCGCTGACGCCGAGGAAACCCGTATGGGTGTTGAGCGCCACGGGCCAGACCACTGAATGCAGCAGGGTGAAGACGATGGCATCGGGGCCGAGGCCGAACCACAGCAACGCCATCGGTAACAAGGCAATGGCGGGCAACGGGTTGAGCATCGCGGTCAGGGTGCCGAGCAGATCACTGCCGAAGCGCGAGGTGACCGCCAGGGTCGTCAGGGCGGTCGCAATCAGGATGCCAATGACATAACCAAACAGCAGAATCGTGATCGAACTGCCAATCATCGCCAGCAGATTTTCATCCCAGAAAGCCATCACCAGCGCGCGGCCGGTAGTGGAGAAAGGCGGCAGCAGGTATTCGGAAATTCCACCGATGCGTACATACAGCTCCCACAGCACGATCAATCCCAGCAGAATTGAGAATTTTCTTACCGCGTTGATGTTGCGTATACGTTCGAACAACGACAAGCTATGGGCAATTTCGCCGTGGTCGGCGGCGCCTAAACCCTGCGCCTCGTATTCCGGCCGTATCTGCAGTTGCACGCTGTTCTCAGACATGGGGGGCTGCCTCTTCTTCGAGGATCCGATCCGCGAAGAGCATGTCATGGATGCGTTTTTGCAAGGCGGCGAAGGTTTCATCGCCGACATTGGTATGTTCCAGGTGATGCGCATTCAACTCGGCCTTGACCTGCCCCGGGTGGGGCGACAGCACCAGTACCCGGCTGCCGATGATCAACGCCTCCTCGATGGAATGGGTCACGAACAACACCGTGAAGTGCGTGTCTTCCCAAAGCTGCAGAAGTTCTTCCTGCATCTGCCGGCGGGTCAGTGCATCAAGGGCCGCGAAGGGCTCGTCCATGAGCAGGATATCGGGCTCCATGGCCATACCGCGGGCGATGGCCACACGCTGCTTCATGCCTCCGGACAACATGTGCGGGTAGGTATCAACAAATCGATCAAGTTTGACTTTATGGATGTATTCCAGGGCGATCGCTTCGGCTTGTGCTTTGGTCTGACAGCGGCCCCCGTTCAGCAGTGCGAAGGTGATGTTCTGCTTGACGGTTTTCCAGGGCAGCAGTTGATCGAATTCCTGAAACACCATGACCCGATCCGGTCCCGGCTTGGTAATGGCCTGCCCTTTCAAGCGCATCTCACCTTCGGCGGGCTTGAGATACCCCGCCACACCTTTGAGCAGCGTCGACTTGCCGCAACCGGAGGGGCCGAGCAGCACAAAACGATCCGAGGGAAACACCTGAAAACTGACCCGGTAGGTCGCGGTAATCAAATGCTCCCGGGTCTTGTACTGGAGTGTGACCGCATCGACATCGAGGATTGAATCCACGGCGGCGGGGCCGGGCCCCGCCGCCTGTGCCTGCACCACTACGTCAGCTGCCGTTCTGATCGTAGTTGTTTTCCCAGTAGTAATCCTTCCAACTGGCGGGCATGTTCTTGATCGAGCCGATGCTTTTCAGGAACTTCGCGAACTGCATGGTGCGTTCCGGTTGCAGGGTGTAGTCAATCTCTCCTGGAGTCGTCACCATTGTCTCAACTTCAGACAGTTTCAACTTGGACTTCGTGAAGCTGTGAAACAGACCCGCGGCGCGTTTTGTATCCTCGTTGATCCAGGTAATGGCCTTACGGAATGACTTCCAGGTGCAGTTGTAGAGCTTCGGATGTTCATTCTTCCAGGCCTCGGTGTTGTACATGGCCACAGTGCTGTGACGCCCGCCGAGCACATCATAGGAGGTCAGAACATTACGCACCTTGCCGCTGTCGAGTTCTTTCCATGAGGTCGGCAGTGTCGCGAAATGGCTCTTTACCGCCTGACCGCCGGCCAGCAGCGCGGCCATCGCGGAGGGATGCTTCATGGACACGGTCAGGTCGTCAAGCTTGAAGGCATTGCCCTTGCCCCACTTTTTCTCCGCCGCCATCTGCAGTACCACGGCCTGAATGGAGACCTTTGCCGAAGGTGTGGCAATCTTGTGATCCTTCAGACCGACGTAGTCCTCAAGTTTCTGTACCCGCGGATCATTGGTATTGAGCTTCAACGGCATGGCGGACAGGGTACTCATCGCCCTGACGTTCAAACGGCCCTTGGTCTTGTCCCAGATTTTCAGTAACGGACCGATACCGCCGGCGGCAAAATCCACGTTCTTGGACAGCAACGCCTGATTCACCGCCGCACCGCCGCTGAAGCGGTGCATGCTGACTTTGACATCATCGATACCTTCCGACCTGGCACAGGACTCGACCAACTTCTGGCTCACAACTACGTGCATGGGCAGATAGAGCAGGCCGAACTGCTGGGCAAAACGGACCTTGCTGGAACTCGCCGCGGCCGGGCCGGCAACGGCGGCCATCAACCCCGCTGTCATGACGGCAACCGCGATTTTTTTCATTCGGCTGTTAGGTAGCCTCTGTGTATTACGCATCTCATACCTCCTTCATTCTCTCTTGTTGTGGGTATCGGCTTTCAAGCCGATTCGTTACTGGCCCCGCGGGCCAATGGTGCCGTCGATGTCCGTTGCAGATGCCCTGGACACGCTGGGTTCTGGTTATCTCCGCACACTGCTGGTGATTTCTATCGGCCGGTGCCCCATGGGCAGATAAACCCGCTGATAGGATGCGGGTTGGTGGCGGTAGGTGCTGCCGAAAATTTCCCACACCGTTCCCGGGCTGCCTGCGGCCAGATGCAGGGATTTGCAGGCCTCGCGCGGCAACGGCGCGCATTTCAGGCGCTGGTCCAGATGCAAGGTGGGTGTGTTGTAGGTTCTGCTCAGCACCACCCGCAGGGAAATACCGTTCAACTCTTCCAGGGGCACCCGCAGCAGCCCGCGATAGCGACTCCAGGACAGATAGAACTGGCTGAACGCTTCGAATTCACGATTCACACTGATACTGCGGCCAATGCGGATGTAGGCCTTATCGGCGCCGAGAAAACGCGCCCACGGCGAGTTGGCGTCGAGTTTTGACCCAGCGACTTTCTCTACCGAATCGACCCGCGCATAGACGGGCAGCAGCGTTGTATGATCATCCCCGGCAAAACGGAAATGCAGCAGATCGTCGTCGGGCATGCGCTCACCGCTCTTGGGGCGCAGAGCCCCGGCGACAAAGGTGCCGCGGCCATGATCACGCACCACCACACCCAGCCTCTGCAGATGCCCGAGCGCTTTCTGGATTGTGCCGAGACTTGCGGGCAGGGCGCCGGTCAAGGCGTCTTCGGATGGCAGTTTGTCACCCGGGCGCATGTCGCCGGCTTCGATACGATTGAGAATGGCATTGGACAGGCGCAGATATTTCGGCTGTCTGGCCGAGCTTTGAAGCCCGCCGCCGGTCATATCGTCAGCGATACGCGATAACTGCATGCATCGTTCCCCTTGCGATTCGCTGGAGTCTCCTGGAACAATTCCGGCAAGTCAAGAGCTATATAGGACTTGCCTCAGCCATCGTCACGCCGAGTCCTCGAAGAGGACCAGCGACGGTGATTGCAGTGCCGGTGGCGGATCGAGACGCGCAGCACCGGCGTCGGTGAGGATCACATCCGCGGCGACTATGCTGCCGGTGGACAGATCGATAAGGCTGGCAGTGGCCCTGGCGGCGGGAAACAACCCAGCCGCAAGGGTCACTGGCGCCCCGCCCTGAGCGCCGGGCAACAACAGGCAGGCGCGGGTCGTGCCGAGGGTGAAGCCTCCCACCCGTGCGTCACCGGTGGTGCCCAGTTCCCCCAACACCGGCACCGACTCCGCGCTCCCCAGCCAGCCCTGCAGATAGCGGTAGACAAAACTTGCCGGCCGTGGATTGTAGCGCCGGTCGAACAAACCATGGCGGGGAAAATAACCACGGTCAACATCCACGTAGGTGTCGATGAAAACCTCACAGTCCTGCGCCGCGAAGGCCGCCAACAGCGCCTCGGCGACCTGATTGGCGATGGCCCGGTCATCACGGTTGTACTCGGCGGGATTTTCCGAGGCCAGGCGGATGTTGACGGCCGCGCGTATCCCGTGCTCACGGGCGAAACAGGCGATACGGGGCACGGCCTGCCAGGGCGATTCATCGAACCCCAGGCGAAAAACGAAGCCCTCGACGAGGCCCCGTGAGCCTGAAAATTCCTTGATAAGATCCAGTTCCGAAGTGCGAAACCCATAACTCACGAAGTGGCTGAAGCGCGAGCCTTCGGTTTTCTTTTCCGCGGAGGTTTCGAGTTTGGCGAGGGTCACCGGCACTGGAATCGTTGTCCCGCAGTCCGCTAAGCGGGCCACGGTACTCGCGGCG
>QIDL01000587.1 GCA_003228415.1 Gammaproteobacteria bacterium
CATCGGAGATCCCTGCGGGAGACCTGAACTGATCGGAAATGGCGGTCGGCGCGGAGGATCCTGTCGTGATGATCTGCCAGGCGACAATAGAGGGCCGCCACTGGTCGTGTTACCGGCGGGTGGCCCTTTCGTTTCCGCGGTGGCAATCAGCAAGTTCGAGATCACGATTCGTGACTACAATATTTATTGTGAGCTATCGGGCGCCTGTAATACCAGGCCCGGCAACATCAAGCTGCCGCTGACCGGAATTTCCATAGAAGAGGCTGAAAAATTCGTCAGCTGGTTGAGTAAGGCCAGTGGTTCGAAATATCGAATTCCTTCTTCTGCCGAGTGGGAGTACGCGGCGACGGCCAACGGACAGCAACCGAAGAAGAATTTCAATTGTCAGGTGAGCCAGAACAATGTGCTCATCAAGGGTATATCGCTGCAGAGCGTGGATACCGGTGAAGGAAATGGATGGGGTCTGTACAACTACGTCGGTAACGCTCAGGAGTGGGTGCGCAGCGACAACAGCTGGAAGGTCAGGGGTGGTGCCTATACCAATTCCATGAAGCAGTGTGACGTGTCGCTTGGCTCGTCACATTCCGGGCGACCGGACAAGATCACCGGCTTCAGGATTGTCAGGGAGCTTGGATAGGTGACTGGTGAATCCAACAAACGTCTTAGAACGCTGACCGATGAATTTTTCAACGGGGTCATCGACAGGAATTACTATCTCACCGAGCGGGGGAATCTGCTGGATAGTCTTGTGGGTTTCGAACCTGTGGGGAGCGAGAGCGCTCATGGCGAGACCACAGCGGCAGATACAACGGTACCCAAGGAGGCCGCGGTTGCCGTACCTGCGCCTCTCGAAGCAGAAGAGTCGGTTTTACAGTCTCAATCATCGCACTCGGGATCCCGCATGGGTGTGGTCGCTGGAATTGTCGTCGCAGTGGCCGCCGGTGTGATTTTCGTATTCTGGCCGGGAGACGAACCGGCGCCAGCGAAGGCGCCTGCGGAACTGGCTCGTGGTGCCACGGTTGAACAAACCCGGGAGCAGACTCCGAGCGTCGATGAATCGTTGCTGGTGGTGGAAACCGAACGCTTGACTGGCCTTGAGCGAGTCAGTCGATTTCTGGATGAACCTCGCTGGAGCGAGGAGGAAACGGCGGCCTTTGTCTTCAATTGGGATCTGTTGTCCACCGCTCAGCGGGAGGAACTGCGCCAGTCAGAGCTTTTTGGTCATTTCACCGGGGAAGTACGAGACAGAATCAAGGTCGACAAGGCCCTGGGTTCCACCGCGTTTGTCGACGGTATGTCTCTCGCGGAGGTTCTTTCGGTAGAGCTTGGTCTCGGTCTGGTTGATTGGCAGGCGGCAGGAACCGCGCAGCCTGCTGACATTCCGGCCGCTGGTTCAGCGGGTGCACCAGAGACCATCGCAGAGTTCCTCGCCGAGCCGATCCCCGCACCGGTCTCGGAGTCGAACATCAATGCGAAGCCCGCTGATGAACTCACAGTTACAGGAGTCGATGAACCTGCTGATGGGGGCGCCATGGTGACGAGCGCCGGAGGGTCTGTTGTGGCCACAGAGATCGATGTAGAGGCAGTGCCCGAAGCTGTGGCCCCGGCTGTCATCGGCCAGACCGAGGTCGAAGAGAAATCAGGCTCTGTACCTGTGGTTCGTAACCCTTCGGAACGTCCGTGTAGTGTGAAAAGATTGAACTTCAGGAGTTCCACCTGCTGGGATATGTTGACGACCGAACTCAGAGGGCCGGTCCTGCGAGTTGTTCCCGGAGGCAGATTCCAGATGGGTCAGGCGGGAGATGTCAGCGCGACTCCTGTCCATGAACAAATCATTGCAAAGCCGTTTGCGGTCGGAACCTTTGAGATCAGCGTTGGTGAGTTCGAGTATTACTGTTCGATGTCTGGCAGAGATTGCCCGATCCGGCGCTGGGCAGGTGATGAATATCCGGTGGTGGACATCGACTGGCAGCAGGCCGTGGCGTATACCAACTGGCTGACCGAAACCACTGGTGCGAAGTACCGACTGCCGACGGAGGCGGAGTGGGAGTACGTTGCTCGTGCTGGAACGACCACCCGCTATCCTTTTGGAGACAAGGTTTCTCCGGCCTATGCCAGATTCGATAATGGCATGCGGACGCTGTCGCCGCTACCGATCAGCGATAGAACCACCCGCTACAACGGGTTTCGGCTTTGGCATCTGAGCGGCAATGTTCGGGAATGGACGGTGGATTTGTGGCGAAACGACTACGCGTCTGAGCCCGACCCCGGGCAACGAGTGGTGCGTGGCGGTTCTTATGCGGAGCCTGCCAACAGATTGCGATCCGCGGCGCGCAGTGGCGAGAAACTGGGTTACTTCGATGCGAAAACTGGATTCCGTGTCGTTCGCGAACTGGTCGTGGAATGACCGGGTGCGATGGCTGCAACCCAGCGCCGCGGCGGTCAGAGTTGCGGCGGCCAGATGAGGATTGTAAGTAAGATTTAACAATCGATGTTTTGACTGATTTCTCTGCCTTGGTTTAGTATCGATCGCAGGGGAACGTGCGCTCGGCACGTTGTAGTGGGACAAGGAGAATCACCGTGCTGACGGTAGAGAGGGAGGATATGGCAGATTGCCACCTCGATCGGTTACCCATTTCGCGCAGGAATGGTTCACCTGGCTTTATTTGGCTGGCAAATGGTGCTTGGTTGAAAAACCTTTCGCGAACGGGCATTGGGCTGCTCTGTGCGATTTCGATGTCAGCCTTCGGACAGACCTCTTCGGAAAGTGAGCCCTGGACGCTCACCCTGGACGAACCGGTTTCAGTCGAGATACCCAAGGCCATGGAACGTCCTCTGTCGGTGGAGGATGGGCCGCAGATTACCGTAGAACGCTTTGAGTTGGATGTGGATCCCCAGCTTGCAGCCGTGTTGCCGGCCGACCTGCGAGCCAGCATGGACGCTTTACTCGAGCAGCGGCGGGTTGCGGAACCCTCATTCACCATTGGCAAGCTGGAACAGATTGCGGGCGAGCTCACCGATCTGCTCCGCGACAACAATTTGATCGTTTCGTATGCCTACCTGCCCACTCAGGAAGTGGAGAATGGACAGGTTGTGATCGGCGTACTTGGCGGTACCCTCGGGGACATCCATGTCGAAGGCAACAGATCGCTGAGTGCAGATCGTATCGCGTCTCCGTTCGGACGTCTGGTAGGTAAACCCCTGCAGGGTAACGAGCTCGAGTCAGCGATTCTCAACCTTCGCGACTACCCGGGAGTTGCGCCATCGGCGGTGCTGAGCCCGGGGACCGAGGTCGGCACCACGGATCTGACCTTGCGGGTGCTGGAGCGCAGATTCAACCTCCAGGCGATGGCGGACAACTACGGGAGCGAAGCTACAGGGGAAGGCCGTGCCCGGATCCGGTTCGACTGGAACAATCCGCTGAAAAGAGGCGATCGATTGACGGTCAACTTCCTGCAGACGTTCAGCCCCGCAGATGGTACCTACGGAGGCGTCAACTACGAAATTCCGGTCGGCAATCGAGGCCTGTCCTTCGGCGCTCTCTATGACTTGAATACATTCGATGCGACCGGCGGTGGAATTAAAACCGGCGGTGACTCGGAAACCATCGCTGTCTATGCGCGACAGAAGTTGAAGCGCAGTCGCGAACTGAACCTCGATCTCACCCTGGATTTTTTATCGAAAACAGCTTCGTTCGATCCTTTGTTTACTCTCGAGCAGGAAGATGCGTTGAGCGTGTTGGCGCTCGGATTGGATCTCGAAGCGGTGGATCGCATCGGCATGTTGGGTGTGAATTCCCTGCAGCTTGCCTACTCCCATGGATTTCCTGATGTGCTGGGCTCGATGGGCAAAGACGGTGTTGGCGACAGCGGCAAGATCTCTACCCGGGTCGGCTCCGACGGTTTTCGGGCGGGTGGTGAGTTCGATAAGGTCATCGGCCGGTATCAGCGATTGCAGCAGCTCAATTCGTCGAATGCCATTGTGCTGAGAGCGTTTGGGCAGTGGTCCAACGATATGCTCTCTCCGCTCGAGCAGCTGTCACTCGGTGGTGCTTATACCGTTCGGGCTTATCCCACAGCCCAGGAACTGGTGGACAAAGGCGCATTCGGTTCTGCCGAATACACACTGAATGCCACCTCGCTGATGAACATACCCTCGCGGAACTGGGATCTGAATTTCTCACTGTTCTACGACTACGCGTATGGGAAGTTGGTTAACGCGCTGCAAAGCGAGCGATCCACGGTGAAGCTCGGTGGTTACGGGGCTGGCGTCCATTTCGAATATCGCTGGCCGGGCGGGCAGGGTGTGCTTCTTCGACTCGAGGTCGCTTCACCGACGACCAATCTGGATACGGATAACGGTCGAGATCCGCAGTACTGGCTGCGCTTCGAATATTTCCGACGCTAGCAGGGAACGCTGGCGATGTAGTGGATTTGATCCGGGTGGAATCGGCTGATTCGGTCCCGGAGAAGAAAAAGGCGTTCGGGTCTGGGACTGAGCAGAGCCGAACAAAGGGAATTTAAGGGGAATCAGTTGATGATTGGTGTGAATTCACGACCCAAGTCGGTCAGCCGCGCACGCAAATTCTGGACGTGTACGTTGATGGTCTGGTTCGTCGGGTCGAATGCGGCGATGGCTGGTCCCCTGGGCGGAGAGATCGTTGGTGGTGAGGGATCGATAAGTCATCAGGATCTGAACACACGGATCGACCAGTCGAGTTCCCGGCTGGCCATCAACTGGGACTCCTTCAATGTCGCTGCCAACGAGAGCGTGCAGTTCAATCAGCCCGATTCGTCTTCCATCGCTCTGAACCAGATATTCGATCAGAACCCCAGTCAGATTTTCGGGGCGATCGATGCCAACGGCCAGGTCTTTCTGGTCAACCCCAACGGGATGATTTTCGGCGCCAGCTCGCGGCTCAACGTGGCCGGCCTGCTGGCCACTACCGCCGGTATTCGAACCGAAGATTTCATGGCCGGCAACTACGAGTTCGCAGCCCGTGATGGTGAGAGCGGCCTGATTCACAATCAGGGCCTGATTCAGGCGGCCGATGGTGGATATGTGGTCATGCTGGGTGATGCCGACCTCAATGAAGGAG
>QIDL01000057.1 GCA_003228415.1 Gammaproteobacteria bacterium
ATTGCTGGGGCACCGGAAGCTCAACACTACCGCTCGATACGCGCATGTGGCCACCAAGACGCTTTCCGAGGTAGACAGTCCACTTGATACGTTGACGTTCCCCGCCGCGTAGCGTGGCACGGCCACCGCTTGAGGTGGCAGACATTCTTCGGCAAGACGGCGCCGCCTGGCGGCGCGCCCAGGCCGGGCACGTCAGCCTCGGCCAGCTGAAAGCCATGTCTGCCATCGAACGTTGTCGAACCGACGTGCTTGGCGGTCACCGGCTGCGCTGTGATCCGTGTGACGACGACCTGATCGCCTACAACTCGTGCCGTAACAGGCACTGTCCGAAGTGCCAGAGCTCAGCAGCGAAGCGCTGGCTGGCCGATCGGCAAGCGGATCTGCTGCCGGTCGAGGCCGACAAGGTCGGACTACCATGTCGTCTTCACGCTACCGGCACCGATCGCCGAGATTGCGTATCAGAACAAGGCCGTGATCTACGATCTGCTGTTCAAAGCCTCGGCCGAGACACTGACGACGATTGCGGGCGATCCCAAGCACCTGGGCGCCAGGATCGGCTTCACCTCAGTGCTGCACACCTGGGGCTCAGCACTCACCCATCATCCTCACGTGCACTGCGTTGTACCCGGTGGGGGCTTGTCTCCAGACCGTGAGCGGTGGATCCCCTGCAAGCGTGGGTTCTTCCTGCCGGTGCGGGTGCTGTCTCGCTTGTTCCGGCGGTTGTTCCTGGAGAAGCTCCAGGCATCGCACCTCGAGCGGAGGTTGCAGTTCTATGGTGAGCATCGGGAACTCGCCGATGCCAAGCACTTTGCCACCTTCCTGGAACCACTGCGTAAAATCGATTGGGTCGTCTATGCCAAGCGACCGTTCGCTGGCCCCGAGGCGGTACTGGCGTATCTCTCGCGCTATACCCACCGCGTGGCCATCGCCAACAGTCGACTGATCGCTCATGACGAACGCGGCGTCACCTTCCGCTGGAAAGACTATCGACGCAAGGGCCGAGCACGCTATCAACCCATGACCCTCGCCACCGGCGAGTTCATCCGCCGCTTCCTGATCCATGTCTTGCCAAGCGGCTTCCACCGCATCCGTCACTATGGGCTGTTCGCCAGCCATCTGCGGCGCAGCAACCTGAATCAGATACGGCAATGCCTGGTCCAACCATCTGTCCACAGTGACCAGACTGTAGAACCGGCCGAAGATCGGCCATGCCCGTTCGTCTGCCGCACATGTGGTAGTCCGATGCGCATCGTCGAGACCCTCAATCCCAGACCGAGAGCACCACCGTCGTGAGTAGCGATCGATCAAGCCTGATCGAGACCATCCGCGCGGCCGCGTGGCAGCAACACTATGCCTGGCGACTCAAAATCGAGACAATCAGACGGCAAGAGATCGGATCAATCGGATCGGACGCTGTCCTACACCACCGAGAACGCCAGAAACAACCGCCATCCACCAGGGAAACAAACCGACCAACACCCACCACCGCCCAACAATCCCCATAGCACACAACCGCGGTTTCCTCCCCTGAAGCTTATCCGAAGCCTGCTCTAACAAACTCGGAATACCTCGGCATCATTCCATCAGCAGGCTTCCGATAACCCTAAACAAATGCAGCCGCTTAATACACAAACACCAATGGACGAACGATCATCCCATCGCCGTCTTTGATGTTAAGAGGTGCCCCAACGAAATACATGCGTTCATGTCCAAGCGTTTGACCTACGTTGAAAAGCTGCTCATAGAGAGGAATGCCTCGAGACAGAAAAGCATAATGTATAGGAAGAGCCTGAACATGCGGGTCCGTCGAGCCAACCGGCTCGCCTCCTTCGACGAAAACGCTCAGTGCATCGGTGCCAAATGCACTAACAGGAATCTCGGCTAGATACTCCGCGGCCTCGTAGGTCAATGAGACCGCCTTGAAACTTCCGGAATCGTCTGTCGCAGGCGTCCAGCCCGTATAGATCAAAACGACGTCCCCCGGATCGACTACCGCACCGTCGAACACGTCTTTGGGAATCGTTCGTCCGGCTGGATACTCGCTCACGTCGAAAACCTTTAACGGCCCTGTGAACGCGCCAACGTCGTAGCTGTCGATACCCGAGCCGAGATCTACGTGCACAGGCGCATCGACGTGCGGGCCTCCATGGTTAGCAAGCGTGTAGAATGCGTTCGAGCTGGTAATGCTTCGGCCGTCTCCAGTGGGAATATCATTTATAACCGTCTCGAATACATTTGGCCGATCGATGCCATACTGAGCAAGCAATTCTGCACCCCACACGCGAAATGCAAGGTCTTCAGTAACGAGTGCGCCAAGGTCAATGATCTTCTTGGGCTGAAAGATGCCGGCGGGTTCAGACTCCGCTGAGCACCCTACGAAGAACGCTAATCCGGCCAGGCACAATCCTGAGATAGAGTTTCGATTCATGATCGGCTCCTTAAAGAAGGTCTGGGTCATCGTAGTTTCAAGGCGGGGTGTCTGCAAAGGGCACATGGTCGCCAAGCCGTTGTGCAGCGCAATAGGCGGCTTTACATTGTAAAGATACCCTGCCTGGCATCAGCGAAAAACGGCGAGGTCCGGCCAGTCCCACGGACCCACTTCGCACGGTTCGTGCTACCCGACATAGTTGGCTAAGATTTCCTCATGCTTTAGTGGGTGCACACCCAACGGATTAGAACCCAACGCCGCCACGTACTGCGGTTAGAGGGCAGGCGTATCGCCAGGACCCTGGTGAGCGCGGTGGTCGCGATAGAGAAACATGATTGTGGAGACGAGCCCCACACAAGCAATCACGAACAAGAGCCACATGAAGTGGGTCCACCCCCCCGGCTGATCCGCGAGACGCCCTGCGTAAGGCATGAAGGCAGCCTCCGCAGCGTAACCTGTGGCGTCGATAAACCCGACGAGGACTCCCGAGCGCACGCCACCAAACTCAACGGAGAACACGCTCATGGGCAAGTAGTAAGCTGGGGCGACACAGACCCCGACGAGGAGGATCAGCGACAGGGCCACGCTGAAGCGGAGGGTCGAGTCGTAGGGGGCCTCGGTGATCCAGATCAGCCCTGCGATACACAGACACCCGACTAACAGGCTCGCTCCCATGAAATAAATACGCTGCTTGCGAGTCACGCGGTCGTAAATATAGCCTACCAGCAATACGGCGATCAGGCAGCCGAATGGAAACACCGTGCTCGCAGTCGCAGCCTTGCCGGCTGAAACATCGAAGCTCTGCGCCAGGTAGAGCCCCGTGAAACTGACCAGCGCCATGAGCATGGTAGTGCACATGAGGCTCGCGCAGATCAGCCAGAAGCGGTCGGCTCTGGCGAAGAAGCGCAGGGTGGCGAGAAGGTCTAACGGCTCGGGCTCGTCAGCTTTGGACGGCGCTGACGCGGACCGCTTCGGGAACCCCCACCACAAGCCGAGCACGGCCAACAAGCCCAAGCACCCCGCCGCGATCGGCACCCAGCGCCAGCCGCCTGGAGATTCCGCAACGAGCGTGTCCGGACTGACTTCGCCGAGGGCGAAGATGAGGAGTAGTCCGAGTACCAGCGAGGAGATCACGACACCGGCCCGCGAGGCGGTCGAAAGGATCCCCCAGGTGCGCCCGTAGCTGGCCGGTGGGATCCACTGGCCGATCAGCTTGGTGAGGGCCGGCCAGCCGCCGGCTCGCAGCAGCTGGAGACAAAAAATGAAGAGCGCGAAGGCGAAGAAGCTGGCCAAGTAGCCCATGGCCATGGTCAACGAGGCCACCACCCCCAACGCCAGGAGGAGCGTCAATCGCCCTCCAAAGCGGTCGGCGACGAAGCCGGTGAGCAGCTTACCCACCAGGCTGCCGAGGGCTGCGTAGCCGAGAATGTCCCCAATATCAGTCGTCGTCAAAGACAGCCCCGGATCCTCGACGAGCGCCGGGCTGACGGTCGTAAAAGCCGTCCTGCAGAACATCAGCATCAAGTAGCCGATGTACATGCACACAGTGACGGTGATTAATTCTCGCCCGGTCGTTTGCATCAGGACCTTATCGGCCTTCGGTGCCAGAGCGGTCCACCACCCAAAAAAATGCTCCCCTTAGCCCTAGCGCCCTTTTTCCATCTTCTGCAAAAGTCGTGCGAAATCAACGTAAGCCACTTCAACTATCCCTGCGGTATGCTAACTCAATCGAAATGGCGGCTCAGGGCACATCTGAGACAAACCATTGTGCGTTGCAACAGGTGGCTCTCGGCCCACTGCGGACGTAACAACACGGTCTATCACCGGCAGACCAGACTCGGTGATAGCGCTTTATGCCATTATGAGGAGAATACCTGATGCATTGCCCTGTCCTATACGCTAACTCAAATGGCACATACCTTAAAATCCCCAGTTATCTTGAAATATTTGATGCCCGATGGTTCGCTTGCAGTGGAAATGGTAAGGCTGTCTGGAGGCACGTTTTCAAGGGTCGATGACGTAACGGAGATTGTCGGCGAGGTAAAAGTCTCTGAATTCGCCATGGGTCGTTACGCTGTCACTTTTGAACAATATGATCGGTTTGCTAAAGCAACTGGTAGAAAGCTTCCTGGCGCTTGCGGTTGGGGAAGAAGAAGTCGACCTATCATGAAAGTAAGCTGGTTTGATGCGACAACTTATGCGCAATGGCTGAGTGACCTCACAGGAGAAGATTTTCGTCTACCCACGGAAGCCGAATGGGAGTATGCATGCCGAGCAGGAACCAAAACAGATTATTCTTTTGGTGAAAAGATTACTAAAGAACAGGTCAATTTTGATCGTTCAAATAATAGAACAATGCCTGTTGGAAGCTATCAACCGAACCTGTTTGGTCTTTATGAAATGCATGGCAATGTATGGGAGTGGTGTGCTGATTGGTACGACAGATATCCCACGGGAAAGGTGAAAGATCCAATGGGACCAGATAATGGTAAGTACCGTGTATTGCGTGGTGGTTCTTGGTTCGTCAATGCCGGGCTAACGCGTTCAACGAGCCGGGCCTGCGATGAGCCGGGAGAGCGCGACCACAGCAGAGGCTTTCGACTAGCTGGAGGTTAAATACCCCAGCGGTAGTAGCCCGATGGCCGAGCTCGGCAGATCCGCTTCGGACT
>QIDL01000583.1 GCA_003228415.1 Gammaproteobacteria bacterium
GTGAGCAGGGCATTCGGGTTCGTACCTCGTCCTATACACGCCATCATGTGAACATCACGATGTGCAAAGCCAAGGCCAACGGCAACTACATCAATTCCATACTGGCGCTGCACGAAGCAGAGGACGCGGGGTGCGATGAGGCCTTGATGCTCGACAACGAGGGCTATGTAGCAGAGGGAACGGGAGAGAATATCTTCGTCGTCAGGGAAGGTGTGCTGCATACTCCCGAGTTGACCTCCTGTCTCGATGGCATCACTCGCAACACGATTTTTCGTCTGGCTCAGGAAATCGGCGTGGAGGTCATTGAGCGACGCATAACCCGCGACGAGATTTACATTGCGGATGAAGCGTTCTTTACCGGCACCGCGGCCGAAGTGCTGCCGATCCGGGAGCTGGACAGCCGGATGATCGGCTCCGGAAAGCGAGGACCGCTGACCGAACAGTTGCAGTCTCTATATTTCGATCAGGTTCGGGGCAAGCGGAAAGCGTTTCCGGATTGGCTTTCCCCGGTGAACGGAGTCTGATCCGATTGTGAAAATCCTTGTCGTGGCGCCCGCCTGGGTGGGTGACATGGTGATGGCTCATGGCCTCGTCAGAATTCTGAACCGTCGCGAAGCCGTGACCGTCGACATGCTGGCGCCAGCAGCGAGTGCGCCGTTGGCGGATCGCATGCCGGGCGTCCGTATCACCCACCTGCTGGAAATCGATCACGGAGAACTGGGTTGGGGGAAGCGCCGGTCAGAAGCTCGACGCCTCGCGACGGAGAACTATGACCAGGCCATTGTGCTCCCCAATAGTTTCAAATCCGCACTGATCCCTTATTGGGCCGGCATCGAACGGCGTACGGGTTGGACGGGCGAATCGAGAGTCGTAGTGATCAACGACCGGCGCAGCCTGGAGGAATCCCGATATCCGCTGATGGTCGAACGGTTTATGGCGCTGGGGCTGCCAGCCGACGGTGAGCTGCAGAAACCCTATCCTCTGCCGCAGCTGAAGGCGGACGAAGAGCGCGCTGTCGAGCTGAGAGGACAGCATCAACTCGCCACCGATGGAATCACGATCCTCTGTCCGGGGGCGGAGTTCGGACCGGCGAAGCGCTGGCCGGTAAAGCATTTCGCAGCGCTGGCCCGTCATGAAGTTCATGTGGGTCGGGAAGTCTGGCTGATCGGCTCACCAGCGGAAGTGGCCGTCTGCAGGGACATCGAGCAGCAGGTACCGAGGGGTCTGGTCAACCTGGCCGGTCGAACCAGCCTCCTGGACGCGCTGGATCTGATCTCCCTCGCCGGTCGAGTGATCTGCAACGATTCCGGCCTGATGCATGTGGCCGCGGCTCTGGGCCGGAAGGTGATTGCCGTTTTCGGTTCCACCTCGCCGGAATTCACACCGCCGCTGGGTGTGACAGCGCAGGTGGTTCGGTTGGACCTGGCGTGCAGCCCCTGTTTCGAGCGGGTGTGCCCGTTGGGCCACTTGCGCTGTCTCGAGGAATTGCAGCCAGAACAAGTGATCGAGGTGCTCTGACGTGCATGTATTGCTGGTCAAGATGTCATCGCTGGGTGATGTGCTGCACGCTCTGCCCGCCGTAACCGACGCGGCGAGTCGCGGGATCACTTTCGATTGGGTGGTCGAGGAAGCATTCGCAGCCATTCCCGCGCGACATTCGGCGGTGCGCAATGTCATCCCTATCAGCTGGCGGCGCTGGCGAAGCAATCCAGGGACTCACAGACGCAGCCTGTTGGAGTTCCTCAAGGTGCTTCGCAGTCGGCGCTACGACCAGATTCTCGATGCCCAGGGGTTATTCAAAAGTGGGGTGGTCACCGCGTTGGCCCGGGGAGCGATCAGCACCGGCTTCTCGCGAGGGTCAGCGCGCGAAGGACTGGCGAGCCTTTTTTACCGACAGCGGATTGATGTGGCCAGAGATCAGCATGCGGTAGATCGGTTGCGCCAGCTGTTTGCCGGTGCCTTCGGTTATCCGATTCCGAGCGGCCCGGAAAAATTCGGCCTTGGTGAGCGTGTAGAGAGGCAGGCGATGTCAAATCGCTGCATTTTGTTGCATGGCACAACCTGGATGAGCAAGCACTGGCCGGAGTCCATGTGGTGCGAGCTGTCTGCCCGATTGCGGGATGCTTCCTTCGAGGTGGATCTGCCCTGGGGGACCATGGTGGAGCGAGACAGGGCAGAAAGGATTGCCGCCCGAGTTCCTGGTGTTCGCGTATTGGATGCACTGTCGCTGGAATCGCTGGTGGACATCATCAATCAAGCCAGGCTGGTGGTCGGTGTCGACTCAGGGCTGACCCATCTCGCCGCAGCGCTTGGTGTTCCCGCCGTGGTTCTCTACGGCGCTACCAGCGCTGCACTCACGGGCTGTCGAGGGGATCGTGTGGTGAACTTGCAGGCTGACTTTTCTTGTGTGCCTTGCCTGTCCCGCGAGTGCCAGTATCGAGGTGCGCCGCTGATGTGGCGGGATGAGGTGGTGACCCCCACTTGTTATGCTCGGTTGGGGCCGGAACAGGTGTGGGCCCAGGTAGGTAGGTTGCTGGAGCTTCAAGAGTAAATGCTGCTGGCGTTTTCCATCTATAAATACTTCCCGTATGGAGGCATTCAACGCGACCTGCTGAAGATCGCCCGCGTTTGCGTCAGCCGTGGCCACCAGGTACGCATCTATGTGATTCGCTGGGAGGCTGAACTGCCGGAACCCGCTCTCGATGTGCACATCGTACGGGTGGAGGCACTGTCCAACCACCGGCTCTATGAACGCTTCGCAGAATACGTGCTGCGGCACGTCGAGGAGCAGCCGGTGGATCTGTTGATCGGGATGAACAAAATGCCGGGTCTGGATGTCTACTACGCGGGAGATTCCTGCTACGAAGAAAAGGCGCGTAGTCAGCGCGGTACGCTCTATAGAAAACTGCCCCGCTATCTGCATTTTTCGAAATTCGAACGTGCCGTGTTCGATCCTCTGGCAACGACAGAGATTCTCACCATCTCGGATGTGCAGACGCCCTACTTCGTCCGCCACTACGGTACCCAGCGTGAGCGCTTTCATCCGCTGCCACCAGGTATCGAACGGGATCGAATTGCACCAGCGGACCCCGAGCCGATTCGTCTCGAGTTCCGTCGCGAGTTCGATCTGGATGCGGAGGATCTGCTGCTGCTGTTTATCGGCTCGGGATTCATCAAAAAGGGTCTGGACAGGGCGCTGTTGGCATTGAAAGCCTTACCTGAAGCCCTCTATGAAAAAAGCCGACTCTTTGTGCTTGGCCGGGATAACGCCGAACCGTTCCGGCGTATGGCGGTGCGCCTGGGGGTCGCCGACCGCGTGCAGTTTTTCACCGAGGGTCGGGATGACGTTCCGCGTTTCCTGTTCGGTGCAGACGCGTTGATGCTGCCCGCCTATGACGAAACTGCCGGGATGGTGATCCTGGAATCGATGTTCGCAGGTTTGCCTGCTCTGGTGACCCAGAACTGTGGCTATGCCCGGTATCTCCGGGAGGCAGAAGCGGGATTGCTTGCACCTTTACCGTTCAATCAGGTTGATTTCAATCGCCAGCTGGTGGAATTGCTGACATCGGATGAACGGGCCATCTGGCGGCAACGTGGGATGGCGGTGGCGGAACAACCGGAGTTGTTTCGGTTGGCCGAGACGGCAGTCGATTATCTCGAGCTGTTTTCGCGAAATAGACGCGCCGTTATCGGCTTTACGTTGTTCAAGTATTTTCCGTTTGGCGGCTTACAGCGTGACTTCATGAGAGTGGTCCAGGAGTGCATCCGGCGCGGCTATGTGGTCCGGGTATATGCCTTATCCTGGGAAGGCCCGCTCCCTGAAGGAGTCGATCTGGTGGTAGTGCCGGTAGCTGCAGTCACCAATCACAAACGGTACCAGCGCTTTGCCGACTGGGTGCATGAAGATCTGCGATGGCGTCCCGTGAACTGTCTTGTTGGATTCAACAAAATGCCGGGCCTGGATGTCTACTATGCTGCCGATTCCTGTTATGAGGAAAAGGCGCAGCAGCTGCGAACGCCCATGTACAAGCAGACTGGACGCTACAAGCTGTTTTCTAAATTCGAACACGCAGTGTTCGATCCCGATGCAGAAGTGATGTCGCTGTTGATCACCAATCAACAGAAGGTGCAGTTTCAGAAATTCTATGGGACATCTGATGGATATCTGCACATCCTGCCACCAGGAATCTCCCCCGACCGTCAGCGTGGACCGGATGCTGCTCAGGTTCGTTGTGACTTCCGTCGAGAGTTCGATGTTGCGGATGGGCAGGTTCTGCTGCTTCTCATCGGCTCGGGTTTCATTACCAAAGGGGTTGATCGAGCGTTGCTGGCGATCTCGTCACTACCTGATTCGCTGTTGCGGCGCGTTCGATTTTTTGTTATCGGTCAGGATAATCCGCGTCAGTTTTTGAGACTTGCCGAGGATCTGGGTGTCGCAGATCAACTGGCGATCTTTTCCGGGCGGGATGATGTTCCGAGGTTCCTGCAGGGTTCAGACATCATGCTGCATCCTGCCTATCTCGAGAGTGGCGGCATCGTTCTGCTGGAGGCTCTGGTTGCAGGACTACCCGTTATCGCTACCGACAATTGTGGGTTTGCACCCTATATCGAGCGATCCGAGGGTGGGGTGGTGATTCCGAGTCCGTTCAGTCAGGATCGGTTGAATTCGGAGCTCATCAGATTGGTCGAGGATGACGACTGGCGAGCCCGATGTGCGGCCAATGGCGTGCGGTTTGGTAGAACGGCTGATATCTATCGAATGGCGGAGCATGCCGTGGATCACATTGAGGAGCGCCTTGGTGGCTGATCACTTTGTCAGGGAAGATGTACGTGAGTTCTTTTCCAAGCATGCTCCGCTAGATGACGCGTGGGCCATGTCCGGCGAGATGGTGCGTCATGTCGCGGGGCGCGAGACGCTGAAGGTCTGCCTGGACGAGAAAATCTTCTATCTCAAGCGCCATCGAGGGGTGGGCTGGTTGGAAGTCATGAAAAACTGGCTGGTGTTGAAACGACCGACCATGGGCGCGCGTAACGAATTTGCGGTTTGCCAGCACCTCGAACGTGTTGGAATTACCGCTCCGACGGTTGC
>QIDL01000142.1 GCA_003228415.1 Gammaproteobacteria bacterium
TGCAACGATATCGCCGCTGTCCATGAAACCATCACCTCCGCTCAGATCGCCAACGAATCCACCGGCTTCCCGGACCAGCAGTACGCCTGCAGCGATATCCCAGGGCTTGAGACCGATTTCCCAGTAACCATCTGCGCGACCCGAGGCGACATAGGCAAGGTCCAGGGCGGCCGAGCCCAGCCGGCGGACGGCCCGGCACCTGGCAGTGAAATGTTTGAGAACCGCCATGTGGCTATCGAGATCGGCGGCGATCGAGCCAGGCGGAATACCCGTGTTGAGGAGTGCTTCAGCCAGTTTTGTTACAGGGTTGACGCGAATCCGCTTACCGTTGAGTTGGGCGCCATGGCCGCGGCTGGCAACGAACTCGTCGTTTTTCAAGGGGTCGATGATGACCCCGTGTTCGATCTGGTTGCCGCGCATGACGGCAATGGAGATGGCGTAGTGCGGGATGCCCTGGAGATAGTTGGTGGTGCCGTCCAGAGGGTCGATGATCCAGGTAAATTCGGAATCATTGCTGGCAGGGATCGACTGCCCATGCTCTTCTCCGATGATGGCATGATCTGGAAAGGCTTTGTGTAGCGCCGCAACGATGACGGTTTCGGTGTCCCGATCTACCTCCGAGACCAGATCGTTGGCCGCTTTGTGTTCGACCTTCAGGCCGTCCAGACGGTCGAGTGCGCGCAGCATGATCTGGCTCGCTGCTCGAGCGGCCCTGAGCGCTATATTTGCCATTGCTTGCATGAGTGACCCAGAATGAACCGCGGCGGTATCCTATACGAATCCGGCGCTAAAACCGAACCGGAAAAATCAGCATCCAGTCAGTCGAAGTTATGCAACCGTGAATCTATCCGAGGTCCGAATTGTTCTGGTAGAACCGAGTCATCCCGGTAATATCGGCGGCGCGGCGCGCGCCATGAAAACCATGGGGCTCGATGATCTGGCGGTCGTCAATCCGGGGCGTTTTCCCGACCCGCAGGCCCAGTGGCGTGCCGCGGGTGCCCAGGACGTGCTGGAATCCACTCGGGTATACGGGACACTGGATGCAGCGATTGCTGACAGACATTGGGTCATTGGCACTTCGACTCGCAGCCGACGGATACCGTGGCCGCTGAACAATGCGGCAGCGGTTGCTGCCGAGGTGCTCGAACGGTTGCCCACTCAACGGGTAGCCATACTGTTCGGAAGAGAAAACAGCGGGCTGTCCAATCAGGAACTGCAGAAATGCCATTGCCATCTGGTCATACCGGCCAATCCTCAATACTCCTCACTGAATCTGGCGATGGCGGTGCAGGTGGTGTGCTATGAGCTGTTCAAACAGGTCGACGGCGCTTCGCCCGGCAACGCATCGATCGAGGGATCAAACTGGGATCGTGCGCCGGCCACCACGGCCGCAACAGAAGGTCTACTCGCCCATTTCGAGCAGGTGCTCATCGACTCCCGCTTTCTCGATCCGGAGAATCCTGGACAGACCATGACTCGTCTGCGGCGCCTGATCCTGCGCATAGTACCGGATGAGACCGAAGTTCAGATGTTGCGGGGGATCCTCAAACAACTGCAGAAGCCGCACCGATCGAGGGTGCCCGCCGCTCCTGAAAAGTAGACCGATTTACTCGGGTATAGCATACTCGCGGGATGCGACTGACCACCAAGGGCCGTTACGCCGTGACCGCCATGCTCGACATCGCTCTGCATCGCCAGCGTGGGCCCATCAGCGTGATCGATATTGCCGAGCGGCAAGGTCTTTCGGCGGCCTATCTCGAACAGCTGCTCAGCAAGCTGAAAAAGTGTGGGCTACTCATGAGTATTCGCGGCCCGGGTGGTGGCTATCAACTCGACAGAGACCTCGCTTCGATCAGCGTTTCCAGCATAATCACTGCGGTGGGTGACGGAGTAGACGCGACGCGGTGCCACGGATCCGCTGATTGTCAGGATGGTGTGATGTGTCTGACGCACGATCTCTGGTCGGATCTATCCGGAGAGATCGACGGGTTTTTGACTGGCATCTCTCTGGCTGATCTGGTCGGACGCAAGGAGATCCGGCATATTGCCTCGCGCCAGGATCGACAGTTGATCAACACCCGTCACCTCTAGCCGAATAGTTGGAAGCCAGGCCGTTGGAGCTTCCGGATCGACAACCGCGAAAACTGGAACCGCGAAAATTGGAACTGCGAAAATTGGAACCCGGAACTGACAGGTCGATGGCTGCCAGTGGACGTAAAGCCGTCTATCTCGACTATGCGGCGACGACCCCGGTAGACCCGCGTGTTGCGCAGAAAATGAGTGCCTGCCTGCTGGTCGAGGGTAATTTTGGTAACCCGGCATCGCGATCTCACGTATACGGGTGGGAGGCAGAAGAGGCTGTAGAGACTGCCAGAGCGCAGGTCGCCAGAGTACTCAATGCCGATCCGCGGGAGATCGTGTGGACCTCTGGCGCTACAGAGTCGGACAATCTTGCCATCAAAGGAGTGGCCGATGGCGCTGAACAACGACACATCGTCACCAGCAGCATCGAGCACAAGGCCGTTCTGGATACCTGTGAGTATCTCGAAGGCAAAGGATTTGAGGTTACCTATCTGCGGCCGGGTAGCGACGGGATCATTCAACCCGGGCAGGTTGGCGCCGCGATTCGCGATGACACCCTGATTGTCTCGATCATGCATGCCAACAATGAAATCGGGGTGATCAACGATGTCGCGGCAATCGCCGCCATCTGTCACGAGGCCGGGGTGTTGATGCATACCGACGCGGCACAGACATTTGGCAAAGTGCCTCTGGACGTACAAGACATCCCTGTCGATATGATCTCAATGTCCGCCCATAAGATTTACGGTCCCAAAGGGATCGGCGCGCTGTATGTGCGCAGAGAGCCGCCGGTAAAGCTAGCGCCTTTGATACACGGCGGAGGGCACGAACGCGGCATGCGGTCCGGCACATTGGCCACCCATCAGATTGTCGGAATGGGTGAAGCGGCCGAAGTCATGGTGCGGGAATTGAATCGTGAGCGTGAGAGAATTCTGGCTTTGCGCCAGCGGCTCTGGAGTCATCTCAAGCAGATTCCGGGGTCGACCATCAATGGCCATGAGACGTGTCGGCTGCCTGGCCTCCTGAACGTGGGGTTTTCAGGCGTGGATGGTGAAACCCTGCTCATCGCTCTGGATGACATCGCCGTCAGCAGCGGTTCGGCCTGCACATCGGCCAGTGTCGAGCCGAGTTACGTGTTGAGCGAACTCGGCCTGGACGAGGCTCTGGCTCACGCTTCTCTACGTTTTACGGTGGGTCGTTTCACCAGTGCGGATGAAGTCGACTATGCCGCGCAACGTGTCGCGGAAGTGGTCGGCCGCCTGAGGCATTCCAGCTGATCGAAAGCGATTGGCATCTGCCGTTTGATCTCAGAGCTAAACGCGTATAATACGCGCCCGCTGACAGGTGCGAATTCCTGAATTTTCAACGACATAGCTGATCATTGAGCGCCTCATTTTTGAAGCCGGGATTGCATCTGAGCCTAATTTAATCTGATCGGAGAATTTCATGGCGGTCGAGCGCACGCTATCAATTGTCAAACCAGACGCGGTTGCGAAAAATATCATTGGCAGGATCTATTCGCGTTTTGAAGGCGGCGGCTTGACCATCGTGGCAGCTAAAATGCAGCGCCTGTCACAGGAGCAGGCCGGGGGATTCTATGCCGAGCATGAAGGCCGACCTTTCTACGCGGGCCTTGTCGCCTATATGACTTCGGGGCCGGTGGTGCTACAGGTCCTCGAAGGAGAAAATGCTATCGCCAGGAACAGAGAACTCATGGGCGCAACGAACCCCGAGGATGCCGCTGCCGGTACGATTCGTGCTGATTTCGCTGAGTCGGTCGAGGCCAACGCGGTGCATGGGTCGGATTCTCCGGCATCAGCCGAACGGGAGATAGCATTTTTCTTCAGTGCAGATGAGATCTGCCCGAGGGATTGATTCATGATCGAATCACCGATTAATCTTTTCGATCTGACGCGGACGCAGATGGAAGCGTTCACCGCGGCGATTGACGACAAGCCCTATCGCACCCACCAGATGATGAAGTGGGCTTATCATCGGCGGGAGCTGGATTTTTCGGCGATGACAAATCTCTCGAAGGCCTTTCGGAGTTGGCTGCAAGCTCATGCCGAGTACCGGCTTCCGGAAGTGGTTGCCCGGTACGATTCTGTTGACGGCACCGTGAAGTGGGTCATTCGAATTGCGGGTGCCAATTGTGTGGAAACCGTGCTCATTCCCGATCGTGGTCGCAATACCCTGTGTGTTTCTTCTCAGGTGGGCTGCATGCTTGACTGTACTTTCTGTTCGACCGGTAAACAGGGATTCGATGGCAACCTGAGTGCGGGTGAGATCGTGGCCCAGGTCTGGTTGGCGAATCAGATGCTGGCAGAGCGTGGCGAGGTGGTCACCAACGTGGTTTTGATGGGCATGGGCGAACCACTTCTGAATTTCGATGCGGTGACGACGGCCGTTGATCTGATGATGGACGATCTGGCCTTCGGCATCTCGAAACGTCGGGTCACGGTCAGTACCGCGGGGGTGGTTCCCGCGATTTATCAACTCGCCGAGGTGACGGATGTGTCTCTGGCGATATCGCTGCATGCTCCGACCGACAAACTTCGCGATGAGTTGGTGCCGTTGAATCGCAAATACCCGATTCAGGCGTTGCTCGACGCCTGCAGGCACTATGTGGCCGGGCTGGGAGAGAATCGTTCTCTGACCATGGAATATACGCTGCTCAAGGGGGTCAATGACGACCTCTCACACGCCAGGGAACTGGCTGCTCTGCTCAGAGATGTGCGCTGTAAGATCAACCTGATTCCATTCAATCCATTTCCAGCCTCCGGATTCGAGCGTCCGGAACCGGACCGCGTACGCAGGTTTCAGACTCAACTGATCGATGCCGGGTACTCGGCGATGTTGCGGACCACCCGAGGTGAGGATATCGCCGCAGCCTGTGGTCAGCTCATCGGTCGGGTCAGCGACCGCACCCGCCGCCAGCAGCGATATCTGGCCAGGGTCAGGGCAGCCGATGAACAGATAACCCCCAAGGAGAT
>QIDL01000181.1 GCA_003228415.1 Gammaproteobacteria bacterium
AGCGCCGACCCGTTCCTGCTGGACGGTTTCTACGGCTTCCATCTTGCTACGATGTTCCCGATCCAGTCACAAACGGCGGACTATACGCTATTGCCTGATTTCCTGCCTGGCGCCGCCCGGAGCAGGCCGGAGACGGGCTCGTGGATCGCGGTGGGGAGCCATTGGCTGGTGGAAACTAGTCAGCGCCTCTGAAGTTCAGTACCCTTCGGCAAGCTTTGGGAAAGCAAATCTTCGGGGGGAGTTCTCTATGCTTGATGGCGCTAATACTGCGTGGATTCTCACGGCGACGGCGTTGGTACTGTTCATGACGATACCCGGCCTGTCGCTGTTTTACGGTGGGCTGGTGAGAGGCAAGAACGTCCTCAGCGTGCTGATGCAATGCTTCGCAATCACTTGTCTGATGTCCATTTTGTGGGTCCTGGTGGGATACAGCCTCGCCTTCGACGATCAGGGTTATGGCGTGATCGGGGGTCTCGGAAAAGCTTTCATGCGCGGTGTTACGGAACAATCGCTGACAGGCGACATACCCGAGACGGCGTTTGCACTGTTTCAAATGACCTTCGCGATCATTACTCCGGCGTTGATTGTCGGTGGCTTCGCCGAACGGATGCGCTTTTCCGCGGTGCTCATCTTCAGCGGGTTGTGGATGCTGCTGGTCTACGCACCGATCTGTCACTGGGTCTGGGGAGGTGGCTGGCTCAGTCAGATCGGCGAGAGGGGTATCATGGACTTCGCCGGTGGCACGGTGGTGCACATCAGTGCCGGGACCGCCGCCATCGTCACGGCTCTGGTGCTGGGTAATCGCAAAGGATTTCCGGAACAGGCCATGATGCCTCACAACATGACCCTGACCATCGCGGGTGCCGGCATGCTCTGGGTTGGCTGGTTCGGATTCAATGGCGGCAGCGCTCTGGCAGCCAATGGCGATGCTGCCATGGCGATGTTGGCAACCCATACTTCTGCGGCCGCGGGTGCATTCACATGGATGATCTGCGAGTGGGTCCGATTCGGCAAGCCGAGTGCCCTGGGAGCGGTCACCGGCATGGTGGCGGGACTCGGGACCATCACCCCGGCGTCCGGATTCGTCGGACCCGGCGGCGCGCTGGTCATTGGAATTTCGGCGGGCACTATCTGTTTCGTCGCGACTAACTACCTGAAGCGCACCTTGAAGATCGATGATTCTCTCGACGTATTTCCCGTTCACGGAGTAGGCGGCATCCTCGGCACATTGTTGACTGCCGTTTTCGCCAGCAATGCGCTGGGTTTGTTCAGCGGTCAGGAAGACATTTCGATCGTCGGGCAGTTGGGAGTTCAGGCCATTGGGGTGATTGCCACCGTCACCTATACCGTCGTGGCAAGCTTCATTCTGCTCAAGATTGTCGATGCGCTGGTAGGCAATCGGGTACCCGAGGAAGAGGAAGTGGAAGGCCTGGATGTCACTCAGCACAACGAGCGAGGGTTCGATTTCTAGGGACCCTGGCGGGGTCCCCGTCTGGTGAGCCAGCTACAATTCACAGGCGCGGTCCTGAGCTCTGCGGATCGCGCTCATCACCAGTCTGTCCATCAGGGTGTGGAATTCTATGCCGATGGCGCGGGCGCCATCAGGGAACAGGCTGGTTGGTGTCATACCGGGCATGGTGTTGACTTCGAGTAAGGTAATTTCGTCGTTGTCGGCGACGATGAAATCTGCGCGGGACAGATCGCGTAGACACAGCACCTCGTGTGCGCTGATGGCCATCCTCTGCAGCTGGCCGTTCAGATCGTCGCCCAGGGGTGCGGGAATGATGTGTTCGCTGCGACCCTCGGTGTATCTGTTGGTGTAGTCGTACCACTCATCGCTGGCGGTACGGATCTCAATGACCGGCAGCGCTTCAACCTCAGCCTCGAACAGATCCAGTACGCCGACCGTGATTTCCCTGCCGAGTACATAGGGTTCGATCAGGATGCCGTCACCAAGCGCCAGTGCGGCGCTCAGGCTGTCCTTTAGATCTCCCCCGTTAGCAACCGGCGTAACGCCGATTGCGGACCCCTGGCGCAATGGTTTGATCACGACCCGATCGCCTAGATTTTCCAGGATGATTGCTTCAGCCTCGATCGGATCGGTACTGGCGGTGAAGACGAGATCGATAGCGACGGGTAACCCTGCCTTCCTGAATACGGCCTTGGCTATGAATTTATCCATGGCCGTTGCGCTGCCATGCACGTCGCTGCCGACGTATGGAAGACCGAGGATTTCCAGGAATCCCTGGACGGTGCCGTCTTCTCCCGGTGGTCCGTGTAACGCGGGGAATACCACATCGGGGGCGAGAGTGATCAGTCTGGCCACGGTATCTCGATCGAGTTCAATCAGTTCCGGTTCGTGACCGGCCCTGGCGAGCGCGTTGGCGACTTCCCGAGCTGAGCTACGAGAAACTTCGGCTTCGGCGGACGGGCCACCCATGAGTACTGCTACGTTGTGTTTCATGCGTTGCTGATTCTACAGGTTGTCGGCGTTGTCGATGTCTATGTCGGGAAGGCGTTCGGCCGGGGTAATGCCGAATACCCGGCAGAAGAAGCCGTACTCGGATTCCATGGCTCGAACGATATTATCCGCCTGCCGAAACCCGTGTCCTTCACCGGGGAATTCCAGATAGGCAACGGGAATGCCTTTTTCTCGAAGCGCCGATGCCATGGATTGTGATTGATTGGGAGGCACGACCTTATCCTCGCTACCCTGAAAGAAAATGGCCGGACAGCGGAACCGATCCAGGTGTTGAATGGGCGAGCGGGCGAGTAGAACCTCGGGTTTTCCAAGCAGCCCCTCGAGATAGCGTGACTCGAACTTATGTGTATCCCTGGCAAGCGCCGTGAGGTCGCCGATACCGTAGTGGCTGGCCCCGGCTTTGAAACACAGCGAAGTCGTGAGCGCGGCGAGCGTCGTAAAGCCACCGGCGCTACCGCCGCGGATGGCAACCCGGTCTGGATCGATTCGAAAAGAGCGGGCAAGAAACCCTACACCGTCCTCACAATCGGTAACATCGAGTTCACCCCATCGGCCATTCAGAGCCGTTCGATACTCTCGGCCGTAGCCACTGCTGCCGCGATAGTTGACATCGAGAACCGCCCAACCGCGACTGGTGTAGTACTGAACCTTCAGACTCAGCGTGCTCCGGGTCGCGGCCGTCGGCCCGCCATGGCTCATCACCACTAGCGGTGGTGTTGCTTCGGGGGGACCCACGTGCGTAGCGCTGGTAGGCGGGTAGAAGAATCCGTGAGCCAGTTGACCGTCGCGGGACGGGAAGGCGATGGATTCAGCTTCGGCCACGCCAGCAGGATCCAGATTTGAAGCGCCTGAATCGCGTAGACATTCGCTGCTGTGACTCTTCAGATCCAGGCGCTCGATGCTGGGAGATCTGTTCACGAAGCTGCCGATGAAATACAAGGCTCCGCCGTTTACCGATAAAGAGTCGTAGTATCGCGACGACGCATCGTCTTCCGGAATGGGGGTCGCCATGGTTGTTTCGGTGTTGATGACTACCAGTTCCTGGCCATCGGCCGATTGGCGGGTAGAGATCGCGTGTTGCTCATCAAGCAAGGCGTAGCTCCTGCTACCCAGGACCCAGGGAGGTTCCGCGTAGTCGGCGCCGTCTTCCAGAACGCAGTAAATACCGCTGTCATCAAAGCGAAACAGATTCCAGTAACCATTGGCGTCGCTGATGAACAACAGCGCGCTGTCGCTTTGCCAGGTCGGCTGCAGCACCGATTCTGCGGATCCGCCCGCAACATTGGCGGTCTCCTGCAGTAAACCGTCGTCATCGAACCGGGAGACTTTCAACAAGGTGCCATCCCAGGGCATGTTGGGATGATCCCAGGCGATGAAGGCCAGTCGATCTCCAGTCGGGGAAAGTCTTGGTGCGGCGTAGAAATCATGTTGTTTTTCAAGAATTGTCAGCGCACCGGAATGCAGATCCAGTGCCGCCAGGAAATTCTCTGGTTCGTGGTCAGGACGATGTTTTTCGACTACCGTGATGAGGCGATGGCGGCGTCGATCAAGCACGAAGTCGGCAAAGCGAACGTCTGTATTTGAGTGCGTGAGTTGTCTGATCTCTCCTGTCGAGTTGATGATGTAGAGATTCTGGTCGCTGAAGTTGACAAAATAGACGGTGTCATCACCGAGTGCATACGCTCCACCCCCATACTCATGGACACGGCTGCGAACGTTGTAGGGATGCGGAGTCAGTTCGCGACAGGTGTCGTTCACCAACGACACCAGAACGGTACGACCCGCTTCTTCCGGGCGGCTTTCAAGCCAGTGGATGCAGCCTGCAGATGCCTGCAGATCCGATAGGCCTGCCACACCCTGCACCAGTGATTGAGCGCTGATAGGAGAGGGCCAGCTCCCGTATTCTAAAGTTGATTTCATCGTCAATTGGTACCCTGACTCAGGACTTCAGCGTGGGTCGATCGTGGAGGGCCGTCCAGCGTTCGTGATCGCTCCACTTGCCGTCGATGAAAAGGAAAGATTTTGACAACCCTTCCCGTACGAATCCGCATTGCTGTACCAGCGTGATGGAGCGATGGTTATCCGGTTGAATGTTGGCTTCCAGGCGGTGCAGGCCCAGCGTATAGAATGCGTATCCCTTCACCAGTTCCAGCCCTTCACGCATCAACCCCTGGCCGGCGTATGGAGCGCCTGCATAGTATCCGAGTGAGGCGCTCAAAAATGAACCGCGTACGATGTTGTTTATGTTGATGACTCCGATAATTGCGTCATCATGTTTGCTGCAGAGCAGTAACCCGTCGTGATCATCGCTGCGGGTCCTGGCAAGATAGGCTGCGAAGGTTGCCTCGGTCAGGGGAGGCGAAATCCACGGATGGTGGAGCTGCTGACTCAGGCGCATGAGCTTCAGAAACTCGCTCCGGTCATCTTTGTCGACACTTCTGAGATAGACTCGACAGGCCAGGCGTTCGCTGGAGCTACCGTTCATGCTGATGGCTTTCCAGAATGAAGATTTCCCATAGCGCGGGTGGGATCATCGCAAGTCCGAGTATCAGCAC
>QIDL01000576.1 GCA_003228415.1 Gammaproteobacteria bacterium
CTATCTCCAGCGCCAGCGCCCTGGCTGCGGTGCCGACTTCGTCGGCGGGGACAACCTTGGAGACCAGGCCCAATTCTTCACATTCTTCGGCCAGCAGTGTGCGACCGGTGAAGATCAGTTCCGCCGCCTTCGACCAGCCGAGCAGGCGCGGCAGGATCCAGGTCCCGCCGGATTCCGGAACGATCCCCCGGGCGGTAAAGGCGGCAGCCAGCTTGGCGCCGTCCGCCATGATGCGGATGTCACAGCCGAGGGCGAGGTCCATGCCGTAGCCGGCCGCCGAGCCGTTCAGTGCGCAGATGGTGGGCGTATCCAGGCTGTGGAGCACCGTCGGGGGCGTGTTGCGTAGATCCAGGCCCCTTTTGCTGTTGGATTTCTTGCCGCCGCCGAGGCTGGCGGTACCTGCCTTGATGTCGAGTCCTGCGCAGAAAAACCGGCCGCTGCCGGTGATGACGATGGCGCGTACCTCGCCGTCCTCATCCGCGCTCAGCAGCTTCTCACACAGTTCTTCCAGCATCGGGCCACTGATGGTATTGCGCTCATCGGGTCGATTGAAGGTGATGGTGGCGATGTGGTCGCTCACCTCGTAGAGCATGTCCTCGGTTGATACTTCGCTTGCTGCGGTTGCCATGGTGATTCTCTCTTGGTCGGTTGATTCGTGGTCCCGAAGTCAGGTCAGCCTGCCCGCTCCGGCATCATCTGTTCAGAGATGTCGTAACCTGCCTCCGGTGGTATACATAGAAAGGTCCCGTCGTCGCGCTTTTCGGTCCAGGGCAGGACCGTTACCGGCACGGTGCCTTCCGTGGCCGCGATGGCATCGGCGACGCTGGCATGATGGCCGAGCTTCTCGATGTTTCTGAGTGTCGGAAATATCACGGTTCTTCGGCCTGCGGCCGCATCCTCCAGTGCCTGGTCGGGGGTGATCCAGACCGAGTCCACAGATTCATGGCCGTCATGGATGGCCACGTGATCGGCCGGTGCCCTGGCCAGAAAGAAGTGGGTATCAAAGCGCTTCGGCATCATCTCGGGGGTCACCCAGTGGGCAAAATACGCCAGTCGATCGCATGCCAGGTGTAATTTTTCACGCTCGAGAAACTCAAGAATCGTTAACTCGCCGTTCTGGAGACGCTCGCGGTAGGGTTCCAGGGTGGCAAGACGTTCTCCACTGATAAGGGGTTCGGCGCCCGTTTCTCGAGCCAGCAACACGCCGCATTCTTCGAATGCTTCGCGGATCGACGCCACCTGAATAGCTCGCATATCGGCGTCTTCAACGGCGCCATCCAGATAGGCGCTCAGGCTGTCATCAAAATCCGCAGGATCTGCCTTGCCGCCAGGAAATACCAGGGCACCAGAGGCAAAGTCGATCTGATGGTGGCGGACGACCATGAAGACTTCTATGCCGTGGGCCGAATCTCTCAGCATCAGGATGGTGGCCGCTGGTACCGGCTTGGACGGGGGATTGTTCATGTTGTTGTCCCGCGCCTGTCAGCGGCCGGCGACGTCGGTGATGAATCGGTCGAGCGTTTCGATCTTCCTGGGACCGCTGCCCAGCGTGAAGTCGGGGACGATGAGTTCGTCCACGCCACTGGCCTCATAGCTGGCGACGATGTCTTTGACCTGCCCCGGCGTGCCGATAATGGCAGCCTGTTGCATATCTGCGTTGCGCATCTTCTCGAGGAACGCTTCGTCATCGCTCATGAACAGCAGGGCCACCGCCGTGCGCTTGATTTCTTTGGGGTCGCGGCCAATGGACTCGCAGTGTGCATCGAGGATGGCCATCTTGTTCTGAAGGGTCTCCACCGTGCCCCAGACGTTCCACTCGTCCGCGTATCTGGCGGTAATTTTCAGGGTCACCTTCTCACCACCGCCGCCGATCAGCAGTGGTAGCGGTTGCTGGATCGGCTTGGGTTCCAGCGAAGCATCCTGCAACTGGTAGTACTCGCCATCAAAATCGCTTTTCTCATGGGTGAAGAGCGATTTGATCACCTGGCAGGCTTCGTTCAGCCGCTTCAAGCGATCGGCGACGGTATAGAAGGGGATACCGTACTGGCTGTGCTCATTTTCCTGCCAGCCGCTGCCAAGCCCCAGCACCACGCGACCACCGGTGATGTGATCGAGGGTAGCGGCCATCTTTGCCAGCACGGCAGGGTGCCGGTAGGTGTTGCCGACCACCAGCGTACCCATCCGCAAGCGCGGCACACTGGCTCCGAGTGCGGCCAGCGTGGTCCAGGCTTCCTGGCAGGGGGTGCTGGTATCATCGGCGTTGGGCATGAAGTGGTCGGCATACCAGATACCGTCCCAGCCGGTTTTTTCGATGTGTTGGACGGTGGCCAGCACGTCCTCATAGCTTTGGCTGGCAGCCGGCCAGAAACTGAACCGCATGGAAACTCCCGTGTCTACTGGTCTGAACGAAGTATGTTCGCTTATGGCGTTTGCTATGGCAAACTCGCGGCTGAAGGGAGGATAAGTATGGCGACGCTTGCCACAGAGCGGCTTACGCTGCGTCCACTGATAGCCGGCGATGTGCCGGCCCTGCAGCTGTTCTGGAATGATCCAGAGGTGCGGCGCTATCTCTGGGAAAACCAGGAACTGTCAACAGAAGCGGTTGCTGAAATCGTCGTCCAGAGCGAGACCTGTTTTCGCGACCTGGGGGCCGGGTTTTTCGCGATGGAATTGCTGAGCCAACCGGGCGAACTGGCTGGATTTTGCGGCTATCGGCGCTTCGAAGACAGTGATCAGCCTGAGTTGCTCTATGGCATTCTGCCGGAGTTCTGGGGCCAGGGCTTTGCGACCGAAGCCGCCAGGGCGGTGCTGCAATACGGTTTTGAATCCTGCGGGATGAGCTGTGTCATCGCCGCGACCGATACCCCCAACCAGCGCTCGGTGCAGGTACTGCAACGGCTCGGGATGTCATTCCGGGAACGGCGCGAGTACCACGGACTCGACACGGTGTTCTACGGTCTTGCCAATGAGGAATTTTCTGTTTGAACGTCCGCCTGCTCACGGTGAGTTTTCATCTCAGCGGCTGTCGATCGCTGAAGGAGAAGCGTCAACGGTTGCAGGGTATGCGGGAGCGCTTTGGCCGAGCGTCCAATGTGGCGGTCTGCGAGAGCGGCTATCAGGACTCCCGCCACCGGGCGCAGTGGTGCTTTGTGGCCACGGCCAGCAGCGGTGAGGTGGTAGAGCGGGCGCTCGGAGAGATACTGCGCTCGATCGAGACCTCGGTGGACGCGGAACTCGTTGATACGCAACAGGAAGTATTGATTTGAGCGCCGCGATGGAGTTGCAGAGGTCGACGGCTTCAAGGAGCATGTTGGTGTGGGTTCTCTACTCGTCATCATAGCAGCCGCGGCGGTTGCCTTGCTGTGGGTTCGTGGCACCCGGCGTAACCGGCTGCGGTGGCTGGCACGGCTGGATCTGCCTGGAAACTGGGAAAGGGAAGGCGAGTCGGGGCGGCTGGAACTCACGGGTGAATTGCATCGAGGTCGATATCGGTTTCAGGAAGGCCGTGGAGGACACGGCGATGAGTCGGGCGGATGGCTGCTCGAAGGCCATGCGCTGATTCTGACTTCTGATGCGGGTAAAACGACGGAATGCGAATTGAGGCAATTCCAGGACGGTAAGATCGGCATTGACGGGCCAGGTCGCGAGCAGCGTATCTATCAGAAGGTGCCGAGCAACGTGGTTCCGCTCAGAGGCCGTTCAGGAGGATGATTGATCGCCGGAACGGCGCCCTTTGATATCCGGGTGTCGTCGAGGGGCAATCTCATTGGCGAGCCGCTCCAGGTCGCGTCTATCCTTGTCTTTTTTGCGCCTTTCCTTGGTGCCCTGGCGTCGGTCTTCGCCTTGTTGCGCGCTGTTTTCCAGTTCTGGCATGACAATCACGGCGAAACGCAGACAAGTCGAACAGCTATTTTAACACTAAAAGGCATTCGCCCTCACCACCAGCTTGGGTACAATGCGCCGTTTTTTCGGGCAGATCTCCATGCAGACCCTTCTATCAGATGTTGCCGACCTGGTCCGTCGTCTATTGCGTCTCATACCGGGATACCAAGACTTGGATTGGTCCGTCACCCCGGCGGCCGTCTGGCGAGTCGATCGGTGGGATGGTGCACTCGTAGCACACCCGGACATCGACCAGATCCGACTCGATGACTTGCTGTTTGTGGAAGACCAGAAAGTGGCTCTGGTTCAGAACACCCTCCAATTCCTGGCCGGTGCGCCGGCAAACAACGCTCTGTTGTGGGGTGCGCGAGGTACCGGCAAGTCGTCACTCGTGCACGCCCTGCTCGACGAGTACTTCGACTCAGGGCTGCGCCTGATCGAGGTGGAGAAAGCGAGTCTGGCCAGGCTGCCGGACATTGCTCTGTCGCTTCGAGAAGAGCCGTATCGATTTCTGGTTTTCTGCGACGATCTTTCCTTCGAAGCGGACGATGCTTCCTATAAAGGGCTGAAGAGTGCTCTGGAGGGTTCGATCTTCCGCTCGGCCGAGAATCTGTTGATCTATGCGACATCGAACCGCCGTCATCTGCTGCCGGAGTACATGGCAGACAACGAACAAGCGAGTTTTGTGGGAGGTGAGCTGCATCAGTCCGAAGCGGTGGAAGAGAAGATCTCGCTCTCCGATCGTTTTGGGCTCTGGCTATCATTTTATCCGTTTAAGCAGGATGAATATCTGGGTCTGGTGCGGCACTGGATCGATGAACTGGCCAGCGAGTCGGACCTCGAGATTGAGTGGAGTGATGAGTTGCGGGCGGAATCGCTGCGCTGGGCGCTGGCACGCGGAGTGCGCAGTGGCAGAACGGCACAGCACTTCGCCCGGCATTGCGTGGGTCGACGCGTTATAGAACGAGATGGAACTCGGTAATTGAAAATGAAAATGAAAAGTGATGGAGTGGTGAGATTGTCAATGCGGCTCGGCTTCAGGCGCTGCGCCTGTTCAACGGCGGCCATGGTGGGCTTGTTGTCATTCGGCGGCGTGCACGCGGATGTCTTGCAGCTCAAAGGCGGTGATCGCCTGACCGGAGAGATCGACAG
>QIDL01000338.1 GCA_003228415.1 Gammaproteobacteria bacterium
CATCACTGCGATCAGCACATTGGCGCTCAGAGTGTCTCCAATCTCCGGCGCCGCCGCCAGGATAATGGCGGCAATGAGCACGACGACAAAACTGATCATTCTAATGCTGCCAGTGATCCTGTGCCGCCCTTCTCGATCTCTGGACCGCATCTCATAATAGTCGTGCTGCGGCGATACCCAGTGCTCGACCGCCAGATCGATATCCGCAGGCGAAGAAATCCGGTCGGTGGAGTCAGCCCGATGACCCGCATAGCGCATGACATTGCGAATCCAACCCAACTCCAGATCCTGTCGTTTCAGAAAGCTGTCATGGCTGAAGCGACTTGGATTCTCCATCTCGACTCCAGCGACGCTCCAGTAGAACTGCACGCGAAGACCCTCCGCAAGCACCCGGTAATCCTGGTATTTGCGTTGCCAGGCGAAGCGATGATCGAGCCACGCCAGCAACAGCACCAGAGCTATGAATCCGATGTAAGGATAAATCATGAAATCCAGATCCGGGAGATCGGCATAGGCGACGAAACTGCACCCGGCAAACAGCGCCAATACCGAAGTCCAGCGAGTCGCGAGATAGAAAAGCCGCTGGAAGCGCCTGGCCAGAAAGTCTGCCTGGTGGTAAACGCTATCGATGTCCTGCGCCCCCTGACCACACCGAGCAAGGGCAGCTTCCGGCAACAGGGGGTAATACGCTGCTGCATCGACGGTGCGTTCCGTGTCTTCGGAAAACTCCGCCATCCGCTCGAAAACCACGCGATATCTTTCCGGCATGGAAAGTGTGCGCGGATTGACCTCATCACGCGTATACCAGTATGCCTGCCCCGGCGACAATCCCTCTGCCGGTGGGCCCTCTGTACGCCGTGAACAGACGATGTGGAAAACCAGATCGCTTTCGTCCTCGGTGAAGTCTATGCGCGATCGCTGCTGCCCTCCCGCGATCAGTTCCATGACATCGTGATGATGAAAGTTTACGACGTGTCCAGTCCCACCCGGAGCATTGGAAGGCTTGCCATCCCAGACGGCCAGCAGAATGTGGCAGTGAGCGGCCAGGTAGGCGCCAAGCTGAGCATACTGTAGATCCCTGCCACGACCGGGTTTCTCCACATCCGCTTCGGAGAGATTCGCCAGCAATGGCAACTCCACAGCCTCGCCAAGGTCGAGCATATGGCGGAACTCATCCAGCGAGTCACCTTCAAAATCGCTCTGATAGAGATGCTGCGCCATTGGCAACAAAACCACGGTAGGTATCCGCAGCGCATGAGCGACTTCCGCCGCGATCCGGTCTGCCCCTTCGGCAAGCGGCGTCATCACCATCAATGGCAGGTCGGGAAAGGTGTTCTGCAGGTGCTCGAAACAATCGCGGATCCGCGTTTTGATCTGCTCCTGTTCCTCCGCGACCAGATCCCGATGACCAGTCACCCCGACCACCAGCGGCACATGTCCGCCGAGTGACTTGCCATCCACATCAATCATGAACTCAGGCTAACGCATCGCGTACACTTATTCGATGGACAGACTGAACCGCTCCGATCTGCTCGATGAGTTGTTGGGTACCTATTTGAAGATACCTGTGGCGATGTACTGGGAAAAGGCCACGGGTCTACCTTTTCCCGATCGATTCGAGAACGCCAGAGCCGAGTTTCAGGGCGTCGCGACCGCCTGGCTGAACCTCGAGCAGATCGTTTGCCGGGCCCGTAACGTTCGTTTCGTACACGGCCTGCCGCCCCGTCTGCTGTTGGAAGATCCAAGCGTCGAGCTGGCGCTGGGTCAGGCCGAACTCGATCGCTGGTTGAACCGCTTCGAACTACCCTACCGACTGGAACTGGGAGCCGAGGCACTGGTGGTACATACGGAGATCGCCGGTTTTCCGGTGGCCAAGTTCGAAACCCGCATCGATGTGGTCGGCGGCTGGTTCGTCCTGAAACCCAAATCCGCATCCCTCTTTGGCATGCCAGGCTATGTCTCTTCGATATTCCGCTCGTACCTGCCGATCCCTCCGCTATCCAGCGAATCGCGACTGAGCGGCATCACTCATGCACCCGGATCGCTCAGAATAAAATTTTCGCTGGATGATTTCGAAGAGGAGGTCTCTCCCGGTTTGCTTATACGTCTGCGTAAACGTTTCTTCCCGGTCGCCGATCAGATCTCCGACATGCTAAGACCGAATCCTGGTTAGGCACGTTCTGTTCGAGCACCGGTGGCGTCCTTCAACTCGGTAAAACTGCGGTCGAGACACTGTCCGAAAAAGGCCGGATCCGGCATCATCTCGCGGCAGGCAGTCAGCGAAATCATGATGTAGCCACAGTAGCTGAATACCGGGAACATCAGCCCCATGCCATCGTAGATCGGACCCATACCGAACTGGGTAACCAGCCTGGCGCCAGCGGAATAGAGTGGAAACTGTGGCCCAGGCACATTGGTCACAACACAGTTGAACGGTAAGTTCACCCGATCGGCAAGGCGGTATTCGGTATACAGGCGCGCAGCGAGCGCAGCGGTGGTCGACGGAATGAACTGTGAGTAGTCGGTCATGAGTTTAGCGCCAACTGCACGGGTCATTGCCTTGGAAGCGGCCGCCGCATCATGGACCTGCCGCAGTCGTTCCAGCGGATCCCCGATATCGGTACCAAGCGCGACATTCATGGCGGCCACCTGGTTGCCCATGGTATTTTTCTGATCCTCACTGCGAACCGATATCGGCGCCATGGCGATCAGGGACTCGTCTGGTAGTTCGAGCTTTTCCTCCAGATAGATTCTGAGCGCTCCGCCCACAATGGTGAGCACGGCATCGTTGATGGTGGCGTTCGGTACCGCACCCTTGATCTCACGGACTTCCTGAAGATCGAAGCGACGCCCTTCCACCACGCAGTGTCCGGATACGGGCTTGTTGAATCGGGTCCTGGGTGGTTGCACCCGGGGCTGCTCGAAACGCCGCTCGGCGAATCCCTGGCCCAGGCGCCCCAGCGCGGGTATCGTTCTGGCGAGCACTTCGGCGAAGCGAAACGGCTGGGTGATGTTGTTCATCTGGGCGCGGAACATGAGTTCCAGCGGATTGGGCTCGTTCTCGCCTGTCCAGGGTCTGGTCTTGGCCACCTCGGCCGGTACCGGTTCCAGATCATGAATGGCCTCCACCAGATCAACACCCGACATCCCGTCTATGCAGGCATGATGGATTTTAAGGACGATGGCATAGCTGCCCCTGGGCAAACCGGGTACCGCATCCAGACCTTCCACAACGGTGAACTCCCATAGCGGCCGGGTCAGATCCAGGGCTCGGGAATGAAGCCGTGCCGCCTGGATACAAAGCTGCCTCCAGTCGCCGGGTTCGGGGAGCCGTATATGACGAACGTGATACTCGAGATCAAAGTGCCTGTCTTCCACCCAGTAGGGATGATCGAGGTTAAAGGGCACATGGACCACCTTTTCTCTGAAACTGCGGGACAGTTGCAGACGCGACTCGATGGCTCTCAGGATGTCCTTGAAGCCCTGTTTTCCGCCGTCCACGCTGGACGGATCGTAAATCATGATTGCGCCGATATGCATCGGAGTTCTGGGTGTCTCGAAATACAGGAAAGACGCGTCCTGACCGCTGAGCTGATGCATGTCCCCGATCCCTGCCTCGCTAGGAAAGGTGAATTATCCGCCGACCCGGACGCCCCAACAAGCTCACCTCACAAAGTCCTACATTCCATTGTCAGGAGGATGAGTCCGCGGCCTCGGCCGAATTCACCACAGCGGTACCGAAGCCCGAGTACCTGGGCTGGTCGATGGCGATCTGATTCACCACCGTTGCACGCAGGTGCTCGATGAGCGGGCCGTCATCGAGGGCAATCGAGCCCTCTCGCAACGCTTTTACAAGTTGCCAGCGCAGGTCCGCCAGCTCTCCATCGACATCGAGCAGCAGCACCAGGCGTTGTTTCTCGAGGCGTCGATGCTCGGCTCCCAGCAGAAGTTCCCTCTGCACGATGTCCAGCGAATTTCCAGCCACCCTGGCGAGAAATCGGGTGCGACCGGTCGTCGCGCTCATCACGTCTTCACGGAGAAAGTTGCGTACGCTCGTCAGCAACTCGTCCGCCCTGGGCATATCCTGGTTGTTCAAAGGTTCTGCGATTTCGATGAGTCCCACCCTGCCGGGAATCAGAAGATTCACACAGTCCACCTGGCACTCCGAGGATCGCCTGCCGATGGCGGGACGTTCCACCGTCTTGTCAGGTCCGCTTCGATAGTGCTCGGCCATACCCAGACAGCCAACGGCCCACCAGAAAGAACCGAACACTTCCCAGAACTTCACCTGTTGAGCATCGACTTTGCTACCGGATACAGACTCGTAGCCGCTGAACAGATCGGCACGCTCGCCAAAACCACCCACCGGCAGTTCGGTCTTGCCGAATCGCCAGGAATTGGTGCAGATCCAGCCTAAATCGCGCATGGGATCGCCGATATGGGCAATCTCCCAATCCAGCACCGCATTGATCCCATCGGCATTCACCATGAAATTGCCGTTGCGAAAATCGTTGTGTACCAGAGTCGACCGATAGTTCCGGGGGAGATGATCCATCAGCCAGCGACCCGCGTAGTCGATCATTGGTTGTGGTGTGTCCAGCAACTTGTAACGATCCCAGGTCTGCTGGACGAAGTATTCCGGAGGGGCTGCCTCGAGCCGATCGCGCAAGCCCGTGGCATCCAGGTCAATACTGTGAATTCGCGCCATGATCTGGCCACAGGCAAAAGCAAGCGTGGGCCTGATGGCGTCGAGCTCCGGGGCACGAACGATTTTCGCACCTAAGGTCTCACCATCGAGCCATTCCATGATGAACGCCTCACCCAGTCCATCCGCTTCGACAAGCACATATAGCACTTCCGGTTCTGGAACCCCCACCTCACGAGCACAGGCCATGAGGCGTGCTTCGGTGGCAAGGCCCGGCGTCACCCTGGTATCACTCGCAACCACCACCCCACCGGCCGCTCTGCGCATGCACAACGGACTGTCACCGTTGGCACCACGAATCGTCAGCCGATAGGTTTCCTGG
>QIDL01000388.1 GCA_003228415.1 Gammaproteobacteria bacterium
ATCATCCCTGTGGTTTCCAGTAACGAATTCGGGTTGAGTGCAGCCTTCAGATCACTGAGATCGGGAATGGCCTCCGTGAACAGCCGTTGGTAGCGCCTGATCGTCACCGGCACCGCCGTCTGCACATCCACCCAGTGGATGACACCCCTGGGTTTCAAGCCGCTGGTATCAGAGCCGCTTTTCGAGCTCGGCTCGTAGGAACAGCGTAGCTCGATGACTTCACCCGAGTCATCCTTCACCACTTCGTCACAGCGGATAATGTAGCCGTAGCGTAATCGGACCATCTCGCCGGGAGACAGCCGCTTGTATTTTCGGGGTGGAACTTCATGGAAGTCTTCCCGTTCAATCAGTAATTCACCGCTGAAAGTCAGCTGCCTCTCCCCAAGTTCGGGATGTTGGGGGTGCCAGGGCGCAGTCAGAGTTTCACCCTCCCCCTCATAATTCGTAATGGTGACTTTCAGCGGATCGAGGACCGCCATGCCACGCCGTGAGGAAGCCTCCAGATCCTGGCGGATACAGAACTCCAGCAGTTCGACCTCCACCACGTTGTCCTGCTTGGTGACACCGATACGTCGACAGAACTCGCGAATGGCACCGGGGCTGACCCCTCGACGACGCAGCCCAGCCAACGTGGGCATGCGTGGATCATCCCAGCCGTCGACGACACCCTCGGCCACCAGATTATTCAACAAGCGCTTGCTCATGATCGCATGCGTGAGGCCGAGTCTGGAGAACTCTATCTGCGGTGGATGAAAGTTGACGTTGATATTGTCCAGCACCCAGTCATACAGCGGTCGATGATCCTGAAATTCCAGGGTGCACAGCGAGTGGGTAATGCCTTCCAGCGCATCACAGATGCAGTGCGTGAAGTCATACATCGGGTAAACGACCCATTTATCCCCAGTGCGTTGATGAGGTGTATGACGCACCCGATAGATCACCGGATCACGCAGGTTCAAATTGGCCGAACTCATGTCGATCTTCGCCCGTAACACCCTTTCGCCATCGACGAATTCTCCAGCCCGCATGCGTTCGAACAGATCGAGATTTTCTGCAACAGGGCGATTTCGATCTGGACTGTCGGTACCCGGTTCGGTCAACGTGCCGCGGCTCGCCCGGATTTCTTCCGCGCTCAAACTGCAGACGAACGCTTTGTCCTTTCGAATCAGCTCAACGGCAAACTGGTAGAGCTGATCGAAGTAGTCGGAGGCAAACGTCAGCCGATCGCCCCACTGAAAACCCAGCCAGGCCACATCCTCCTGGATCGCCTGCACGTAGTCCTCACTCTCCTTGAGCGGGTTTGTATCGTCGAATCGCAAGTAGGTCTGTCCACCGAACTCTTCAGCAACCCCGAAATTCAGACAGATCGACTTGGCATGCCCGATATGCAGAAAGCCATTGGGTTCGGGAGGAAAGCGGGTCACCACCCCACCCGTGACCACCTCGGACTCGAGGTCACGCCGAATACGCTGGCGGATAAAGTCTGAATTGTCTTCTGTCATGTCGTCAGGAATCTTATGGGGTCAGAGGGAGCGCTATTCTACCGGATCTATACAGACCCGCTAGCCGGCGCCGCAGGACATCACAAGGCGGTGCTGCCATCCCGCACCAGCTCGGCGATGAATCGTCGCGGTGACTCCAGTCCCCCGGTACACTGGCCACTCTTCCAATCGAGCACACTATTTGATCCTTCGCCTTATTATCGCGGTCCTGCTCGGCGCCGGACTGGTCGCAGCCGGCTGGCTGCTCTACCTGCCTGTGAGTCCTGCGGCCGGAATTGCGCAAAGCCTGTCCGGCGAGCGCTGGTACCGGCTGAGTCTGGACGGCCGCCATCTTGGTTACTGGCACACGAACACCAGCAGGGACCGTGAAGGTGCCTGGGTTTTCGAAAGCGAGCAGCGCTTCGCATTGAATCCCGGCGATCCGGTCTCCACGCGCACTCGACGCGTCTTCGCCGCTGATCCCCCGCACCCGCTGATCGCTGCGGAGCATCGGCAGACACGCCGGCATTGGAGCGAAGGGATAAACATCGAACGAACGTCTTCCGGTTACCAGGCCAGGCGGTTTGACAATGATACCTTCTCCAGCCCGACCCGCCTGTCCTGGCAATACACGCTCAACGACTATCTCGATTTCGAGCTGTGGCTCGATGCCAGCAGTCCCGAGCCCGGGACCAAGCGGACGGTGAACACGTTGGACTTCGAACGCTCGAGGCTGATCAGCAGATCGTTCGAAATTGTTCGCAAAGACCCGGCGGGATATGTCATCGCGAATGCAGCGCCGCTTGCCGCCACACAGATTCGACTGGACGATCGCTATGCTCCGGTGGAAGTCATGATCGCGGGTCTGTTCAATCTCACTTTGAGCTCTCGGGAAGTTGCTCTGGCACCACGCAGCGCGCTCCAGTCAGCCAGCTACTTCATTCCCATCGACCGGCGCCTGGTCGATCACACCAGAATTTCGCGACTGGTGCTCGGCATCGAGGGTCATGCAGCGCCGCAGAAGCTGTTCCCCTCGCTTCACGAATCGGAGGGACAGTGGCTGCTTACCCTCGAGGCTAATCCACTTTCGAAACAACCGGAAACCGGCGGACTTACCGAAGAAACCCTGAGTTTCCCAGTACGTCATCCAGAAGTATCAGCGCTGGTGGACACGATCATTCAAGGTCACGACACCGACCTGGCGAGAGCGAGGGCGCTCAACAGTTTCGTCCATGGTTTTCTTCGCTACCAGCCAGGCGCCCCTCCGCAGCCGGTTCTGGCCTTGCTTTCCGACCAGCGCGGCGACTGTACGGAGTTCGCCGATCTACTCACCACCCTGGCCCGGGCGGCAGGAATTCCCACTCGAACGGTTTTCGGTCTGGCCTATTCCGAAGCCGAACAACCGGCGTTCGCATTCCATGCCTGGAACGAGCTCCGCATCGACGGTGGATGGGTAGCGATGGATCCCACCTGGGGTCAGGACCGGGTCGACGCGACCCACATTCCTCTCCCGAACGACGATTCGGCCGCTCTGCAACTACTGACCGGGCCCGCATCGTTGGCCTTCTCGGTTCGAGAGGTTGAACATTTCCGCGACCGTTGAGCGTAGACCTTCAGTCACTCGCGCAGTTCCGGTACGCGATACTCTCTCAACAACCCTTCCTGAGACACCGAGGCCAGCAGCTGACCCGCTTGTGTAAAAAATGCAGCATGGACCAGCCCTCTCGCGCTCGAAGCCGTGCTGGTGTGTTTGTGAAGCAGCAACCAGTCGTTCAGGGGCACCGCTCGATGGATCCACAGGGCATGATCGAGACTGGCCATCTGCACCTCATCCCGAGGTCTCACTTGTGCATGAGGCAGTAGAGCGGTAGAAACCAACCCCATGTCAGAGGCATACGCCAGCAGGCATTGCGGCAGAGCGATACCATCGGGCGGCAGCTCTGCGGCAAAGCGAATCCACACCGGATTCCAGAATCGGTTCTGCTGCCAGGCGTGAGATCCCGGCTGAAAAACCGAGCGAGTCTCAAAGGGACGGGCACGATGGGCCATGGGGCTCAGGTTTGCATGCCGCTCGCGGAGTCTGGCAACCACCTCGAGATCGTCCTCGAGTTCGTCCGGCATGGGCACATTGGGCATGGACGAGGCGTGCTCGAAGCCCTCCTCGGGGAGCTGGAATGACACGCTCATGCTGAAGATGGCTTCACCATTCTGAATCGCAACTACCCGACGGGTGGTGAAGGAGCGTCCGTCGCGAATCCGGTCTACCTCGTAAAGCACCGGCTTCGATGCATCGCCAGCACGCAGGAAATAGCCATGCACCGAGTGGGCATGGCGATCGTCTACTGTCTCGTGGGCTGCTCGCAGCGCCTGGGACAGCACCTGGCCTCCAAATAGTCGGAAGTTACCCCGCGCCTCGTTCAAACCACGATAGAGATTATCCTCGATCCGTTCGAGCTCGAGTATCTCGAGCAGCCGCCGCGCTCGTTCCGCGCGCTGCTCCTGTTCACTGATTTCGGACACCGTAGATTCTTGCCGATCTCCCATACTCGCGATTTTACCGTCCCATCACACGGTAGTGTAGTTGATCTTCATGCAGGCGCCGCGCTAGCTCACCAGAGTTTCTCTACAAATTCGTTGGACCCGACAATTAGAGTTGAAATCCGGCAACTGAAGTTGAAATCCGGCAACTGAAGTTGAAGTCCGGCAACGAAAGTTGATTCTGGCGAGCAAACGTGTACTATCCGCGCACCTCGTTTCCCCCAGCTCAGGAAACAGGTGATCGAACCATCGAACCATCGACTCATCGAATCAGATGTATAGAGGGGTGTACTAAATGTTGTATAGAGAAACATACATCAGCCCACAAAGACCGATCGGCAATGCACATGCCGATACCGGTATTTGGCCGGGCGACTCCTTGAGCTAACTTTCCGATAGATACTCGAGGCCTCGCTTCAACCACGGCGGGTCCTCACCTTCATCGCTAATCTGTTGTCCTTTTCGGACGCTCGAGGACCGCCCAGGAAAACCTGCGTGGACTTCGACTTGAATATTTTTGGACAGAAACGATGAGCACCACCACATCCTACAACCTCTGGCGACTGACCAAGGGACAAAGGCCACGCTACGCGGGCGCGGTAGTCTCCATGGCCTTGATGAACATATTCATGTTCGGCGCGCCTCTGGTTGGCAAGTACGCCATCGACCTGGTACTGGAGCGAGACTTCGGTTACGCCCAGGTCCACATCCTGGCCATGGCTCAGGCACTTGGCACGGATTCACCGTATCTCAGCTATCTGACCGTTTCAGCGCTACTTGCCGTGTTCATGACTGCATTTGGTGGCTTGTTTCTATACTTTCGCGGTCGGCTTGCGGCCACCGCGTCAGAATCGATCATCCGTGGCCTGAGAGAATCTTTGTATCAACGTATGCACAACCTGCATGCGGCTTTCTACGATACCGCCGACACCGGAGATCTGGTGCAGCGCGCGAGTTCTGATGTGGAAACCCTGCGCGTCTTCCTGTCGAGCGA
>QIDL01000208.1 GCA_003228415.1 Gammaproteobacteria bacterium
CTTGGCCGTATCCCGCACAGCCGGTGTGACTGCTGTTTATGTTGATGCACTTAAGTCGGACTTGATTCCGTGGTACCAAGACTTAGGATTTGACTCGATCTCAGAAGAAGAACCCACGGCTATGATGATTCGTATGAAAGACGTCGACGCGGTGGTGCGTGGGTGACAACTTGTGGGCCGATGACCCCAGCCTGACCTCAATCTCTGACCTCAATCTCTGACCTCAATCAAGGACTCGCTTTGTTCCGGCGGTACAGTATTCTGTCCGATGTTGCCGCAACTGTTGGATTTCCATGCCCGATAAAAAGATTGTTCTCGATGAACATGAGATCCCCGACCACTGGTACAACGTGGTTGCAGACATGCCGAATTCGCCGGAACCCGTGCTGGGTCCGGATGGCAATCCGATCACACCCGATATGTTGACGCCCCTGTTCGCATCGGGTGTCATCGAACAGGAAGTCTCCACCGAGCGCTGGATTCCGATACCGGAAGAGGTGCGGGAGATTTACCGACTCTGGCGCCCGTCGCCCCTGCATCGGGCGCTGCGCCTCGAGGCTGCGCTGGGAACCCCGGCAAGAATCTACTACAAGAATGAAGGTGTCAGTCCGGCAGGATCGCACAAGCCCAACAGTGCGGTAGCGCAGGCTTACTACAACAAACAGGACGGAATAAAACGGCTGGTTACGGAAACCGGCGCCGGGCAATGGGGGTCCGCCCTGGCGTTGGCCGGACAGATGTTCGGCATCGAAGTACTCGTGTACATGGTCAGGATCAGCTACGAGCAGAAGCCATTCCGGCGGTCCATGATGGAAACCTGGGGTGCTGGTGTGGTGGCCAGTCCCAGTGATCAGACCCAGGCGGGTCGCAACGTGCTGGCCGAGGATCCGACATCCAGCGGCTCGCTGGGAATCGCGATCTCTGAATCGGTCGAGGTGGCTGCCACTCATGACGACACCAACTATGCGCTCGGGTCGGTGCTCAACCATGTGTTGCTGCACCAGACGGTGATCGGTCTGGAAGCAAAAAAGCAATTCGCGATAGTCGGTGACTATCCCGACATGATTTTTGCCCCCTGTGGTGGAGGCTCCAATTTTGGGGGCGTGGCTTTTCCGTTTTTTGCCGACAAGGCAGCAGGAAAGTCCGTGCGCCTGGTGGCGGTTGAGCCGACATCGTGCCCCACGCTCACCCGCGGCCACTATGCCTACGACTTTGGTGACGTGGCGGGGATGACACCGCTGACCAAGATGTACACTCTGGGTCATGACTTCATGCCTCCGGGTATTCACGCCGGTGGGCTTCGCTACCACGGAGATTCGGCGCTGGTGTCACAGCTTCACCACGAACAGCTCGTGGAAGCTTGCGCGGTAAACCAGCTCGAGACCTTTGAAGCTGGCGTCATTTTTGCGCGGCAGGAAGGTATCGTCCCGGCACCGGAGTCGAACCATGCCATCGCGGCAGTCATCTCCGAAGCGCTGCGTTGCAAAGAAACAGGCGAGGCCAAGACGTTGTTCTTCAATCTATCCGGTCACGGTCACTTCGACATGGCGGCTTACGATCGCTTCTTCGCCGGAGAGCTCGAAGACTATGAGTATCCCGAAGAGGACATAAACGCGGCCTTGAGTCGTCTACCCCAGGTCGACTGACCCAGGTCGACTAACAAGAATAACAACGAGTGGGAGCACTATGCATAATCTGATACTGCCCGCCTGCGGTCTGATGACACTCACATTGCTGGTCCTGGGGAGTTCGCAGGCAAAAGCGGAAGAAGGTGCAAGCAACGACTGGCTGATGGAAGAGATGGTTGTGGTTGCCCGCAAACGGGAAGAGGGGCTGCAGGAAGCCCCGCTTTCAATCTCTGCTTTCAGTCGCGACGATCTCGAATATCGTGGCGTGACCAACATCTCTGAAATTGCCGCCTTCACCCCCAATCTGACATTTCAGAATAACCCGAGTTTCGGCGGCGCCGGTAACGCGGCGGCCATCTATATCCGCGGTATCGGGCAGAAAGAATTCCTCCCTACAACCGAACCCGGAGTGGGCCTTTACGTTGACGGGGTCTACATTGCCCGGTCTGTCGGCGCCATCCTGGAACTCGTGAACATTGAACGGGTGGAGGTGCTGCGAGGCCCTCAGGGTACCCTGTACGGGCGCAATACCATCGGCGGCGCCATCAACGTCATTACCGCCAGACCAACCGAAGAGTTCTCTGGTGACCTGGAAATCGGCGGAGGTACTGACGACTACGTGAAGGCCAGCGGATCCGTCAATTTTGGTCTCAGCGACAGGCTGTTCGCCAGCGCTCAGTTTGCCTCTGTGCAGCAGGATGGCTACGTGGACCGAACCGATGGGGTGGATCTGGGGGACAGAGATTCGCTGTCCGGACGCGTCGCCCTGCGCTGGCTGGCGAGCGAGGCTTTCGAGGTCAACTTCTCGGTGGATGCTACTCGAGACCGGGAAAACGGACCGGCGCTGGATCTGGTGGGCATGAATCTGGGCAACCCGATCGACCCCAATACTCCCCCGTTTGCCCTCATTCACAATGTGGGTGCCAACGTGCAGGAGACGGGAATCGCTGTTCCGTGCGCCACGCCTTCGATGCCGCTGAATCTGGATATTCCCAATTGCTACGACAACCGCTATCTGTCGAGTAATGGCGACAACCAGGGCAGCGCACCCGCCTTTTCCGATACCGATATCTTTGGCACGAATCTGACAATCGATTGGACGCTCAACGATCGGTTGAGCCTCAGATCGATCACCGCGTACCGGGATCTGGACAGTGAATTCGGCCGCGACGGTGACCATTCACCCTTCACCATTTCGCAGTTTGTCGACACGCTGGAGCAGGATCAGTTCACCCAGGAACTGCAGTTGCTGGGTAACGCGGCCGGCGGACGGCTGAACTGGATCCTGGGCGCCTATTACTTTCAGGAATCCGGCGATAACGTCAATCTGTTGGATTTCACCGTCTCCAGATTTCGCAGCGGCGGGCAGTTCGATGATGAGACCATGGCGTTGTTCATGCAGGGCACCTGGGACTTTGCGGATGGGTTGAGTCTGACAGCGGGGCTGCGCTATACCGATGAGACCAAGAAATTCCTGCCGGATCAGATCATTCTCGAGAACAAGTTTGCCGGGAGCGGTCATCCGCAGCTCGATGCGCCCTTCATGCAGGCGGGCACTCGCATTCTGCCTTTTCTGAAAAAGAAGATAGACATCACCGAGACCACCGGGCTGGTAACTCTGGCCTACGAGTTCAATGCCGACCTGATGACCTACGTGACCTACTCCGAAGGGTTCAAGAGCGGCGGGTTCACCCAGCGGGTTTTTCCACCGATCGTCCCGCCCTTCACGGCGCCGCCCGGGACGCCGGATATCGATCTGATTCCGACCTTTGAGCCGGAGTTTGTCGAGGTCTGGGAGGTGGGGCTCAAATACAGTGGTTTCAATGGTCGTCTGCGGGCCAATGGCGCCGTCTTCCGTACCGTGTATGACGATCTGCAGATTCAGGTGTTCACCAGCGTGGCGCCTGTGACCAAGAATGCGGCCAGCGCCAGAATTGACGGTGCCGAGCTGGAGTTGCGAGGACTGACGGAATCGGGGTGGTTCGGCGAACTGTCGATCGGTTATATCAATGCCCGTTACACGGACATCGACGAAGCAACCACGTTCGTGTCCTCCTCCAATGACTTTGAACGTGTTTCAAAGTGGTCGGTGAGTGCCGCGATTTCCAAGGATTTCTATCTCAACCGGTGGGGCAACCTGCAGACTCGTCTGGATTGGTCCTATCATTCCAGCTTCTTCAACGACACTTTCAACACCCCCCAGATTGCTCAGGACAGCGGCTACGATATCGTCAATCTCAATATGGCCTGGCACGATGCCAGAGATGTCTGGCGAATCATCGCGAGCGTCGAAAACCTGACCGATAATGACTACCTGAGAACCGGGATCTACGGTGATGCCTTCCAATCCTACGAAGTGATGGAAAATCGAGGCCGGCAATATCGGCTGCGGTTGAGGTGGAGCTTCTGATCCGAGTATCTACCGGGTCTCTGCCGGATCAGGCCAGGCCGCCCGTTCGAGTGGCAAGGACAGTTGCAAGCCCGCCGCCTTCGGTGCGCAGATTGGTGGTCTGGCCCTTATAGAGCCTGGCGGAGAGTTGTTGGATCTCGCCGTTGTAGGTGACACAGCGAATGTCGAGCTTCAGCGTCTGCGATTCCCCATTGATGATGAGTTTTCGTTCGCTGGGCACAACGATGGCCTGGGCTATGTAGTCTGCGTGGGTGATGTCATCCCAGACCCGTCGAGTGAGTTTGGCGCCGCGATAGGCGCCTCGGCTGCCATATCCGGTGGCGGGCTTGAAAAAGAGCCGTTTGCGTTGTTTCCATAGCTGGGCGGCATTGTATTCGGAGACATTGACGGTGGCCGGCAGCGTGCGACCCAGGGTGTCGATGGCTGTCTCGGTGACACCAAATTCCCTGAGCCGATCGGCGTCCGACAACAGCGGCAGATTGCGTTTGTCCGCATAGAGAGAATAGATGTGCGGGGAAGGGCTGACGACGGCCAGGCCACGCTGATAGGCCTCCAGCAAGCATGTGCAATCGGACGCCTCGAAATAGAAGTCCGTGAGGCGGTTGTAGATAAGATCTATCTTCCTGTCACCGATCAGCAGGGCATCGTTGCGGATGGTGAAATCTCCCGGGTCCGCGATTACTACGTCGAATCCGTGGCGCTGAAACAGCGATTGAAAGAGCAGCAGCTCGGGATAGAGGAATTGCGACGATGGTGTGTCGTCCACGATAGCAATTGTATGCAGGGGTTTGTCAGCCCGCTGAAGACGCCACTCCTGTTTAAACATTGAAATGAGTTCGTGTTCTGCATCGTCGAAATCTTTTTCATTGTCGAAGAACGCGCCGACCTCGTTGCAACAGGCTCGTTGGGCTGATGCGAGGTAGAGATTCAGCAACACGCCGCCGGCGTTGGTGTTTATTTCGATCAGTTTCGGG
>QIDL01000331.1 GCA_003228415.1 Gammaproteobacteria bacterium
AGGTCAGGAGTGCCCTTGATCGCTCCAAGTCATGTTCCTCGAAGGGTGAATCCAACGCCAGCACGTGAACAAAGCGCGCATGGAGACCGGCAAGCGGCATCTTCAAGGCGGAGCGTTTTTTTTCCAGGCTGAAGTGCGAGTGCGCGGGCGGGCCGTCGAGTATCAGTATTTCCATAGTGAATATGCCCTAAAGGGAAGTTTCCCAGGTTTGCCCACGTCGCTCGGCAAAAAACGTCTGCAGCCGTTCCCTGCAATCCTCTTCGAGCACGCCTTCAATCACCTCGAAGCGGTGATTGAGTTTGCCTTGCAATCGATCCTGACTGATCACTGCTCCGGCCTTCGGCTCTCTAACACCGAACACCAGCGTTTTGATCCGCGCATGAACCAGGGCACCCGCGCACATGAGGCATGGTTCGACGGTGACGTATAGCGTGGTACCCGTTAACCGATAGTTGCCGACCGCGGTACCGGCTTCCCGCAGCGCTACGATTTCCGCATGTGCCGAGGCGTCATGAGTGGTGATCGGTCGATTGAAGCCTCGACCGATCTCGCGACCTTCGGCCACCAGAATCGCGCCAACAGGCACTTCGCCGTGTGCGGCGGCTTCATCCGCCATTTCGAGCGCCAGACGCATCCATCGTTCGTGATCGGAAAGCGAGCCGTCAGCAGGAGTCATTCCCACTCAATCGTCGCCGGTGGTTTGCTGGAAACGTCGTAGACCACCCGGGAGACGCCTTGAATTTCGTTGATGATCCGATTGGCGACACGTTCGATGAAGTCATAAGGCAGATGCGCCGAGCGAGCGGTCATGAAATCGACGGTTTCCACTGCGCGCAATGCGATCACATCGGCATAACGTCGCGCATCACCCACCACCCCAACCGACTTTACCGGCAGATAGACGGCAAAAGCCTGACTGACAGTGTCGTAGAGATTGGCGGCCTTCAGCTCCTCCAGAAATATGGCGTCCGCTTCCCGCAGCACGTCTGCCTGAATTCTGCTTACCTGACCGAGAATTCGCACTCCCAGGCCGGGCCCCGGGAAGGGATGTCGATAGACGAGTTCGCGGGGTAAGCCCAGATGCAGACCGATCTTCCGCACCTCGTCCTTGAACAGTTCCCTCAATGGCTCCACCAGCTTCAAATGCATCCGCTTCGGCAAACCACCCACGTTGTGATGGGATTTGATCACATGAGCCTTGCCATGCTGCGTGGCCGCGGACTCGATGACATCCGGATAGATGGTTCCCTGGGCCAGCCAGGAAACACCCTCGATGCGGTGCGCCTCCCTGTCGAATACATCGATGAACGTATTACCGATAATTTTGCGCTTGGCTTCAGGATCTTCGACACCGGCCAGTTTGTCCAGAAACTCGTCTTCCGCGGCAACTGTGACCAGATTCAAAGACAGCGCGTTGGTCGGCGCAAAGTTACGCTCAACTTCTTCCCGTTCATTTTTTCTCAACAGACCATTGTCGACAAACACGCAGGTCAATTGATCACCGATCGCCCGGGACAGCAGCGCGGCGACCACGCTCGAGTCCACACCCCCGGAGAGCCCCAACACCACTTTCTCCGCGCCAACGGTCTCTCTGATCTTGGCAATCGCGTCTTCGACGATACTGGCCGCCGTCCACAGACCTTCGCAACCGCAGATGTCTCTGGCGAATCGCTTGAGTATGTCCGAGCCTTGCTGAGTATGCGTGACCTCGGGATGAAACTGCACACCAAAGTAACGCCTGGAGGTCCACTCCATGGCGGCAATGGGCGCCGATTCCGTTTTTGCCGTCACTCTGAATTCCGATGGCGCTTCCACCACCTTGTCTCCGTGGCTCATCCACACGGACAACTCACCGCCTTCGCCGTCGTTGATCATGCCCAGGAATTCGCTGTCGGATTCGATTTCCACCAGCGCATGACCGAACTCGTGGACGTCAGATGCCTGGACTTTGCCACCGAGTTGCTCGGCCATGGCCTGCATGCCATAGCAGATCCCAAGGATCGGAACCCCCAGATCGAAAACGGCTTGAGGAATACGCGGCGTATCGGTATTGGTCACCGTTTCGGGACCGCCGGACAGAATCACGCCGCGTGGACGAAATTCGGCGATGAATGCTGCCGGCGCATCATAAGGATGGATCTCGCAGTACACGCCCACCTCGCGAACCCGTCGTGCGATCAATTGCGTGTACTGCGAACCAAAATCGACGATCAGCAGACGCTGATCGTGTATATCAATCGACATAGTGTTCTGTCTCGACAACTTGCAGCCTGCCCGGGCAGAAATCAGCTGACCGGGTAATTGGGTGCTTCTTTGGTGATCGCGACATCGTGCACGTGACTTTCCGACATGCTCGCCGCGCTCACCCGCACAAACTGGGACTTCGTGCGCAGTTCTTCAATGTGTTCACAGCCGGTGTATCCCATGGACGCCCGCAAGCCTCCCATGAGCTGATGCATGATGGGGCCAACCGGGCCACGGTACGCAACCCGACCTTCGACCCCTTCCGGTACCAGTTTTCTGTGGTCACCCTCTGCTTCCTGAAAGTAACGGTCACTGGAACCGTTGGTTTCGGAAATCGCCCCGAGCGATCCCATCCCACGATAAGATTTGTAGGTTCTACCCTGATAAAGCTCTACCTCGCCCGGCGCTTCGTCGGTACCTGCCAGCAGGCTCCCGAGCATGACGACGTTGGCACCTGCCGAAATGGCTTTGGCGATATCGCCGGAATAGCGAACGCCTCCGTCGGCAATCACCGGTATATTTTCTTGACTGGCCACGTCAACCGCAGCAGAGATCGCGGAGATCTGTGGCACCCCGATGCCGGTAACAAGGCGCGTCGTGCAGATCGAACCGGGGCCAATGCCCACCTTCACCGCATCCACGCCCGCCGACAGCAGTGCTCTGGTTCCATCGGCAGTCGCCACGTTGCCACCGATCAGGTCGAGATCGGGAAATCGTTGTTTGATCCAGCTGATTCGATCCAGCACCCGCTGCGAATGGCCGTGTGCGGTATCGACCACCAACAGGTCGACGCCAGCTTCCACCAATGCCGCTACTCGATCATCCGTATCCGGGCTGGTGCCTACGCTGGCGCCGACCCGGAGCTGACCTGCCAGGTCTTTGCAGGAGGCGGGATAGGCCTTGGCCTTGTTGATATCTTTGACCGTCACCATCCCTCTGAGCTCAAAGCGATCGTTGATGAGAAGGACCTTCTCGATGCGATGCTGGTGCAAGAGATCGGTGATCTCGTCGAAGTCCGCATTATCGGCGGCGGTGACGAGTTGCTGTTTCGGGGTCATCACCTCCCGAACCAGGGCATCCATTCTGCGCTCAAAACGAACGTCGCGACCGGTGACGATGCCGACCAAAGCATCTCCCTCGACCACCGGTACGCCGGAAATCTTGTGTTCCAGGGTCAGTTCGATCAGTTTGGCTACCGTCTCGTCCGGACGGATAGTGATGGGATCTCGAATGATCCCGCTCTCGTGTTTTTTGACTGCTCTGACTTCCCGCGCCTGGTTCTCGATCGACATGTTTTTGTGAACGATGCCAATGCCCCCTTCCTGTGCCACGGAAATAGCAAGACGTGCCTCGGTCACGGTGTCCATGGCAGAGGACATCACCGGAATATTGAGACGAATGTCTCTGGTCAGGCGGGTCTCGAGTGAGACCTCTGATGGCAGAATGTCGGAATAGGCAGGAAGAAGGAGAACGTCGTCGAAAGTGAGCGCGTCATCGGCGATACGCAACATTTGGGACCCCGCAAAACCGGCATTCTACCGACGCTCATTGATCATGTAAACTCGCGCGCATGCTTGTGCCTTCTCAAGACGTCCTCAGCGTCAGTCAACTCGCCCGGCAGGCTCGGCTACTCATAGAACAGCACCTTGGCGCCATCACCGTGGAAGGGGAACTCTCCAACTTCAGAAAGCCCGGTTCCGGCCATTGGTATTTCACCCTGAAGGACGACGCGGCGCAGATTCGCTGCGCCATGTTCGCCGGACGCAATCGTCTGGTTCGACTTCCGGTGGCCGACGGCTTGCAGGTCCGAATCAGCGGGCGGGTGAGCCTCTTTGAGCCGCGCGGGGACTTTCAGATCATTGCCAACCGGATGGAGGCGGCAGGCGAAGGGGCGCTCAGAGCCGCGTTCGAAGCGCTGAAGTTGAAACTGGCGGACGAAGGGCTATTCGATGATGAGCGCAAACGACCGCTTCCCGAGCATCCTCGCCACATTACGATCATCTCCTCCGCTTCTGGGGCGGCGTTGCGTGACGTGCTGCATGTGATTGAGCGTCGATTTCCCGCGTTGACCGTGTTGCTCATCCCCAGCACGGTCCAGGGCAATAGCGCCGAAGGTCAACTGATTCGAGCCCTGGAGGCAGCGTCTCGGATCCCTACCGACATCGTGCTGATCACCCGTGGAGGTGGCTCACTCGAAGACCTCTGGGCGTTCAATCTGGAAGGCGTGGCTCGGGCAATCGCTGCCTGTCCTCACCCCACGGTGTCGGCCATAGGCCATCAGACCGATTTTACAATCACCGACTTCGTCGCCGACTTCCGGGCACCGACCCCTTCTGCGGCGGCGGAGCTCATCACCCCGACCCGGGAAGATCTAGCCAACGAATTCACCGGTCACATTGACCGCCTGCAGAGGACGATCACCCAGGAATTTCGGCACCGACGCCAACATCTTGAACATCTCCAGACCCGGTTGGTGGATCCGGCCAAAGAACTCGAAGCGCAGATGCAGCGAATCGACGATCTGGAATCGCGATCGTTACGCGCCTGGACCGGCTGCAAAGATCGCATGGCCAACAGGCTCGACACGTCGATCAAGAGCCTCGCCCTGTTGACCCCGGACCGACGAATACGCGAATTTGAACGCACAGTGGCCATCAGGATGCATGGTCTGCAGCGCGCGTTCGAGACCCTGCATCGCAGACACAGACTGACCCTGGCTGGTAGCGCTCGCGCTCTGTCGGCCATCAGCCCGTTGAATAC
>QIDL01000329.1 GCA_003228415.1 Gammaproteobacteria bacterium
GTGAGTGCCGCTGGAGTCGGCGAAGTCGTCATTCAGATGGTAGACGGCGTCGAACCCGTTCGACCAGGTTCCGGGCAGGTCCTGCTGGTTCACGGCGGCTGAGTTTCCGTAGTACATGTAGAACTCGGTATCCGCGGAGGAAGACAGACTGCTCAGCTCCACCCATGCCACCAGCTCGCCGGTGATGTCGTCGAATTTCTCGAGCTCGTGGCTCAGCTTGACCGTGCCGGTGGAGTCGGTAAAGAGAATGTCATATCCGGCAGTTGGAGCGTCCTGCGCCTTGGCGGCCAGGTCGGCATCGGAAGCCAGACTGACCAGCACCGGGAAATTCGTCTGATTGGCGGGAACCTTCGTGTTGTCAATCGTGAATTTCTTCCGGTAGAGCCAGTTCGTGTCGTACCACGCGGGGGTGGAGCCCGTGTTCGTATCGTGCAGGTAGAAGCCATCCGCAGCCGCTATGGCTGGAATCACGTCTTTGGACAGCAGCGTTAGTGCAAAGAGAAACGACACTCCTATGCTGATGAGCCGCAGCGCCATCCTGCGCCGGCGTCGTTCGGTCAGGATATAGGTCATGACCGGGATCAACACCGCCGCCGCCACAAAAGCCAGCGTCACATCTGGGACGGTCAGAACGGGGGTGTCCATGCTGCTGCACTGGTTTGCCAGGCAGGTACCGTCGTAGGCCAACGAGAAACTCCCACCGCCATTGACAGAAACCACATTGATATTTGCCCGCAGCAGCTGCGGATCCGCTTGCGTGTAGGTCTGCCCGGTCGCATCGGTTCCGATGCTCAGGACATACGGGCTGGGTGTGTTGGCGTCAATGGTGACCGTAGAAGAGGTGACGATCGCCACCGGAACGGAGCCATCCGTCTTCGTGTGGTAAACGCTGACGGCGATATCGACCGAGGGAACCCCCGTCTCCGCCCCGGGCGAGCTGGTCGGCTCTGGATCTACCAGTTTGCGAACCAGGACCCAGTCCGTTTCACTGACCACTTGCTCGCCGCCGAGGCCGATGCCGCCTGAAGTAAAGGAGCTGTCGTTCAGCCAGCCCGCAGTCGGCGCGATCTGGGTTCCATCGCGGTCGAAGCGCATGTTTCCGTTGGGCAGGACGAGCTGCTCGTAGTCGTACCAGGTGTTCTGGACCGGCGGATTAATGGCACCGTTTGCGAGGGCGGTCTGCCAGGGATTTACGTTCTGGATCTTGCGGATGCGGTTGTCGTTGGTGGATCCCTTATCGGCGGTGCTGCTGGAGTAGAGCTGCGTGATGTAGTTGCTGCCGTCGATCCCCACATACCACATGCCGGGCATCTGGTCGTCCAGGGTGGGAGCGCTCGTCACTCGACTTCGCAAGCGAAGAACAAAACCTTCCGCGTTGCTGACCGTGAACGTGTTCTGCCGCATCCCGAGGGTGCAGCCATCGGGTGGATTGAAATTGACGATGCCACCCGAGACTCCGATGATGGGGAAGCTGGCGGGGTTGCACTGAATGTCGCCCACCCGGTTTTCGGTGATGCCGGTCCAATCGGAGACGTCGTTGTCGTCGAAGTCGTCCCAGAAATCGTAGACGTTGGCTTCCGCGGCCGGCGGAGCGCCGGCGCCGCTGTTTCCGTAGTAGAGGTAATAATTGCTGTCGCTCCCGGAGGCGATGATGGCGGCCTGGGTGCTGAATGAGATCTCGGTGGTGCTTGTATCCCAAGCGGAGAATGGATCAAGCACTCGATCTAATTCCACCCAGCCGGAGCCGTTCCAGAAAACAACCCGCACATCGTCGCCGGAAGCAAGCGACTTGGCCGTGGTCAGAGCAGCGTGATCAAGCGTTACAGTGGCCGTATAGCCGGAAGGAACGGCAGTGGTGCCGGCGGTTACGGTGACCTGCTGCCGGAAGGCATAGGCACTATTCCACCAACTCGCCGGAAGCGAGTCAAAGTACATGGTCATGGTGTAGAGACCGGAGGCGATGCTGGCGTCGTCGGCGCCGGTTGGATAGCTGAGGTCGGTGTACCAGTAGCCGTCCTGACCCGCGGTATCAAACGCGAGGCTTGTGCCGACGGTGCCCTCCGTGATGTTCTGGGTTTTGCCCGGCGGGCTTACACCTGGGGTTTCTTCCGAACCTACGGACTTGATGAAGGTGGAGGAGGTCTTCTGGTTGTTGAATTCGGTGGCGATCCAATCCGCCGAGCGCAGGGTCTTGGCCATTCGAACCTCATCGATTTGGCCATTTGTGAACCAGCCACCCGCGTTGTAGCGGGCCCCGATAAAGAGGGAATTGGTAACCGCCAGATTTCCATTCTTGCTGGAGATGCTGCCGCTCGTGACATTCGCGCCGGCCTCATACCAGGTGGCGTTGGCACTCCGATCCGCAGTGACTGCGATGTAACGCCAGGTACCGTCACCCAGGTCGAGGGTGGTCATATTGGCAGCGCTATTCGATCCGGAACCGTCGTTGATCCGGAACTGGGTTCGCTTGCTCGCCTGGTCTCCCCTGTAGAGAATGTCGAACCCGGTCTTGTCCAAACTGCCAAGCGAGTTATCGCTCTTGGCCATGAGAGATTGGATGGTGCCGTCATCCGTCAGCTTCACCCACATCGAGAGCGTAAAGTCCTGATTGGCGCCAATGTCCAGGCTGGCGGCGCTGCCCGCATCCACATAGTCGTCTGCGCCATCGAATCCCTGTCCGCCATCGATCTGCCCGGTCTGCACCGTGTCGGACACAAAGTCATCGCCGTGGTTGACGTTGGAGGTTGAATCCTGATAAAGATCCACCGTCCCAGTCCCAGCGACTTCCTCATCCATGTGCCAGACGCCGACGAAGTTGTTCGCCCCGCCTTCATCCCAGGTGCCGTTGATGTTCCACTGATTTGCTACCCCGGTTGAGTTGCCGTAGTAGATGTAAAGATCCGTGTCGGCGGTGGCGCCGAGGGTCGGCAGCTCGACCCACGCCACAAGCTGACCGGTCGTGTTGTCGTAGTATTCAATCTGGTGATCGAGCTTGAAGGTGCCGGTCGAGTCGGTGAACAGGATGTCGCCTCCGTCGGCCTGCTCGACCTTCCCGCCGTTCAACGTGTCGGCCCAAACCGGGTCGGTGATATTGATCAGCACCGGGAAGTAGGACAGGTCTGTGGAACCGCTAACCTGGGTATTGTCGACGGTGATCTTCTTTCGGTAGGACCAGTCCGGGTCATACCAGTTGGCTGCACCGACAGGCGTGTCATGGAGGAAAAACACGTCCGGCGCGGCAGTGACAACCCCCACCTGGGTCGATAGCAGGGCCATGGCCATCAGGATCCCCACCAGAATGCTGGCCAGCCGGGTAGCCAGGCGCCGTTTTTGCGTGATGAGCGCGGTCAATATGGGGATGAGGATCGCGAGCAGCGCCAGCACCAGAACTGGATCGAGCACGGTCAGGCTGGGAGTCTCAAGGTTGGTCGGATCGGCCGCGATGCCGTACGCCAGATCGAAGCTTCCGCCGTTGTTGACGGCGTCGACCGTGATGTGGATACGCAATAGCTGCGGATCGGCCTGCGTATAGGTCTGCGCGGCGCCCGGACCGAGGTTCAAGATTATTCCGTCCGTGGTGTTCGGGTCGATGGTGGCGGTGGTGCTGGCTATTAGCTGCGGGATCGTGCCGTCGGTCTTGGTGTGGTGGACGCTTACCGTGATATCGACGGAGGGTAGTAGTTCTTCACCGCTAAATGGAGCCGTGGGCTCCGGGGAGACGTAAAGTCGGACCCGCACATCGTCAAAGAGAAGATCCTGTGCCCCTTCAGAAGCGTAGATGCCGATCTGCTCATAGGCCTGGTTGACCGACGCACTACAACCCGCGGTTCCCGCGCCCCCTGAGTCGGTACCGTTCACCTGGGCAAAGGTAGAAGGCGTTGCCTCCTCCCAGGTGCGGAAATCCAAATCTACGTTTGAGCCGTTATCCGTTGCCCGGGCGCGCTGGATCACCCAAGTGTTGGCCGGGAAGGTGAATGTAGCTGAACCCAGCGAGCAGTTGCCAGACCGCTTCCAAATGTGAAGTTCGCCTGGCCCCGAACGCTGACGAGCTCGGTAGCTTTGCGGTTCCCCGGGGTTATAGCGGTGCGCCATAGAGACCGAAGGATCGATCGATTGCCCGAGGATTCGGGCCTGAAGCTCAGTATTAAAGGCCCCCAGGTTGTTGGTTGTGTACACATAGTTGTTGTTCACACTGCGGGCGCGTAGTACTTGATTGGTCCCATTGGTCGGGTCAACCTGCACCGACCAGTCATCTGCGGGCGTCGCCTCGGTCCAGGCGCTCGGCACGTTCCCGATCGTCTCGCTCTCGAAATCGTCCCAGAAGAGGAAGATGTTGCTCTTGTTAGCGAGAGGGCCAGTGGCGCCCGAATTGCCGTAGTAGATGTAGTAGTTTGTGTCCGTCCCGCTGGCCGCGATGGCTGCCTGAGTTTGGATCCAAAAGCTGGTGCCTGCGCTGTCCCAGCTGGATCCGTCATCCAATGCCCGGTCCAGTTCTACAAACCCGCTGCCGTTCCAAAAGACCACCCGAAGATCATCCCCGCTGCTCAAGGCGTTCCCGGCGGTAACCAGCGCTGCATGATCCAAGGTCAACAGGGTCGAGTAGCCAGACGGAACTGCGGTTGTCCCGGCAGTGACCGTAATCGGCTGACGATAGCCGTAGGCGGTGTTCCACCAACCGGCGGCGCTCGGAAGCGAATTGAAATACATCTCCAGCAGGTAGTCTCCGCCCGCGATGCTGGCGTCGTCCCCACCAGTTGGGTAGCTCAAGTCGGTGTACCAGTACACGTTCTGGCCGGCGGTGTCGAAAGTCAAACTTGCCGCGCTGGAGCCTACGGTCGCCTCGAAGGTTTCGCCTGCCGGGGACGGACCGGCCTTTGCCGTGTCGTTTAAATACAGCGAGCCGGCCGCGGCGCTCACGATTCCTACCTGTGAGGAGAGCAGTGCCAGGGCCAGCATCAGCGAGAGGATCACACTGATCAGGCGGGTGGCCATGCGGCGGCGCT
>QIDL01000408.1 GCA_003228415.1 Gammaproteobacteria bacterium
GGAGCCGTCGCCATTGCGAAATCGGCACGATCGCGGCGCAGCGACAATGTCAGCGCAATAACTGATGCAGCCTGCCTGCCCAGGTGAGCAGCCGTTGTGGCGCATGCGCTCGACGCCAGGCACCCGCAGCGAATTTCCCAGCCTCCATCCGGGTGGGATAGATGTGAATGGTACCCATGATCTTTTTCAGACCGAAACCCTGAGTCATGGCCAGGATGAACTCGGCGATCATCTCACCGGCCTCGGCGCCGACGATCTGGGCACCTAGAATTCGATCGGTACCCGGTTTCACCAGCACCTTCACCCAACCACGCCTCGCCCCTTCGGTGATGGCTCGATCCAGATCATCCAACGGATAACACACGGTCTCAAAGGCGATGTTCCCCGTTTTGGCTTCCGTCTCTGATAAGCCGACTCGAGCCACTTCCGGATCGGTATAGGTGGCCCATGGCACCACGGCATAGTTGACGCGGAACTTCCAGAATCGTCCGAACAGAGCATTTACAGCCGCGTACCAGGCCTGATGAGACGCCATGTGAGTGAACTGATAGGGACCAACCGCATCACCACAGGCATATATGTTCGGGCAACTCGTTCGCAGATGGCCATCCACCCGGATGGTGCCATCGGGATTGGTCTCGACACCCAGTTCGGCGAGACCGAGATCGGCGGTGTTGGCGCCTCTACCCACAGCGACCAGAATCTGGTCGAATTCCAGGTCAACGGTCTCGGCACCCGACTGCGCATGAAGCACGCCCGGCTCAACAGCGACGGCCTTATGATTCAATCGCACATCGATGCCTTCTTCGGCAAACGAGGTTTCGAGCAGTGCGGACGCGTCCCCGTCTTCCCTCGGCAACAGGCGGTCTTCCATGTCGATCAGCGTGACCCTGGATCCAAGCCGGGCAAAACTCTGGGCAAGCTCACAACCGATGGGCCCGCCGCCCATCACCAACAGCCGAGCCGGTAGCTGCTCCAGCGACCAGATCGAATCGGAGGTCAATGGATTCAGCTCTCGTAACCCTGGAATCGGCGGAACCAGGGGACGTGCACCGGTAGCAAGGACAATGCTACGCGTCGACAGCAGACGCGAGTCTGCCCCGTTGACGACTCGAACATGATGGGCATCTTCGATGACCGCATCGCCGAGCACGCAGTCCACGCCCAACTCGCGATAGCGCGCCACGGAATCTTTCGGTTCGATGGTGGCAATGACTTCTCTGATCCTGGCCATCACCTCAGGGAAATTTACCTGAGGCTCAGTTGCAGCGATTCCAAAACGGTCGGCATGACGAATCTCGTGCGCCAGTCGTGCTGCTCTTATCAGCGATTTACTGGGTACGCAGCCGGTGTTCAGACAGTCACCGCCCATTCTATCCCGTTCCACCAGAGTGACCCGGGCCTTTACCGTCGTCGCGATCAGCGCCGCGATCAGACCCGCCGATCCAGCACCGATGACAATCAGGTTGTTGTCGTACCTGGCCAAAAGACCTCCTACCGCGCCCGCAGACGCTCCATCCAGGCCAACGCCTTCCTGGCAATGAGCGGAAATAACCCCAGCAGGCTCAAGGCCACCAACAGACCCGGGCTCAACACATCTCCGAGCTCGGATACCTCGGCGAGTTGAGTTCCAGCGAAAACGAAGACCACCGTGCCCGCCAGCATCCCCACCTGACTGACCCAGTAAAACTGCCAGAGTTTGAGTTTAGACAGCCCCATGACCAGATTGATCACAAAGAAGGGAAACAACGGCACCATCCTCAGGCTGAACAGATAAAACCCACCATCTTTCTCGAGCCCTTCGTTGACGGCACTCAATTGACTTTTGAACCGGCCCTGAACCCAGTCCTGCAGCAGGGTCCTGGAGATCAGCATGGCTATGGACGCGCCCACGCTACTCGCGAAAGAAGCAATCAACACGCCCCAGAGCAGACCGAATACCGCCCCTCCGGCAACCGTCATCACCGCGGCACCAGGCAACGACAGCCCGGTAACCACCACGTAGATAAGGAAGTAGCCCAGCGTGCTGACCGCCGGGTTGGCAACGACGTAGGACGACGCATCCAGACGAACGTTTTTCAGATAGCCCAGGGTGAGGTATTGGTGGAGGTCGAGCAGAAAAAAGGCCAACACCCCTCCCGCCACGACCACCAACACGGCCAGCTTCAGCACCGCCGATCCTTTCAAAGCCATTTCCCCCTGCCCGTCATACCTGCCAGCCATACCTGCCAGCATTGGCCCCGGTACGGTAACATGTCGCGAGTTCATTGAGCCCCGATCAGGACCACTGGAAATGCACCGCAGTTTCCCCAGCACGCGCATGCGCCGCAACCGCTTCACCGAGTTCAGCCGCCGCCTGGTACGAGAGACCGAACTCAGCGCCGCCGACCTCATCTATCCGGTATTCGTGATCGATGGTCAGGACAAGCGAGAGCCGGTGACCTCCATGCCGGGTATCGATCGCCTGTCCATCGACAATCTGCTCGCGGAGGGGCAACGGGCTTACGCCGCCGGTATCCCGATGATCGCCCTGTTCCCCAACTTGAGCCAGGAACTACGCACCCTGGAAGGCGAGCAGGCCTGGAACCCGGATGGATTGATTCCCAGGGCAGTGCGGGCGCTGAAAAAGGCGCTGCCGGAACTCGGCATCATGACCGATGCGGCGCTGGATCCTTATACCAGTCACGGGCAGGACGGCATCATCGATGATACCGGCTACGTGCTGAACGACATCACCGTCGATGCTCTGACTCGACAAGCCAAGGTGTGTGCCGCCGCCGGTGCGGACGTCATCGCCCCCAGTGACATGATGGACGGCCGGGTCGGTGCCATTCGCCGCACTCTGGATGAAGGCGGCTACATCAATACCCAGATCATGGCTTACTCGGCCAAATACGCGTCCGCCTACTACGGGCCTTTCCGGGATGCCGTCGGCGCCGCTGCCACCCTCGGCACAGGCAACAAGAAGACCTACCAGATGGATCCGGCCAACAGCAATGAAGCGCTGCATGAGATCGCCATGGACATCGCCGAAGGCGCAGACATGGTGATGGTGAAACCCGGCCAGCCATACCTCGACGTGGTCAGGAGGGTCAAAGACGAATTCGGCGTGCCGACGTTCGCCTATCAGGTGAGCGGTGAGTACGCCATGCACATGGCCGCCATCAACAATGGCTGGCTCTCCGAGGCGGTCATTCTGGAATCGCTGATGTGCATCAAGCGAGCCGGGGCCGACGGCATACTGAGCTACTTCGCCCTCAAAGCAGCCGAAACGCTGTAGTGCAGGGCAGCGCTCAGCCCGCGGGTTGATTTATATGCGGGCGCCCTCATTATTCCGTTGCTGAGGCCATGCCAATCACTTCTTGGTCCGCATGAGGCGGTTAGTGATACACTCGGCGGCCAACGTTTATCAGTGCTCAGAGGAGACTTGGAGTGAGTGAAAATATCGTCCATACCTCGGACGCAGATTGGGACTCAGACGTTCTGCAAGCCGAGAAACCAGTACTAGTGGACTACTGGGCCGAATGGTGCGGCCCCTGCAAAATGATCGCGCCGATTCTCCATGAGATCGCTGAGGAGTACGGAGATCGACTCAAGATCTGCAAGCTCGATATCGACTCAAACCAGGAAACCCCGCCAAAGTATGGCATTCGGGGGATCCCGACGCTCATGCTGTTCAAGGACGGTGACGTGGCGGCCACCAAGGTGGGTGCCCTGTCCAAATCTCAGCTGGCGGCGTTTCTGGACAGCAACATCTGAGGCATTCCGGAACGCGGGCAACCCCGGTTGCTCGCGTGCGCTTCGTCACAAAACCGGGAAATGTTGCGCTTGCAGCCAACCGATTGTCCACCATGAGCCGCAAAACGGCCGAGTCTGCGTTTTTAGACCCCCACAATCCCGCTTGACGGGGCCCTCGAAACAACTACACTTGAAAGACGTCCTGGTAGCCGGTTCGGCTACGTTCATCGGTTCTTGGCACTACCACCGGTTCATCCCGCGCGTAGCGCGCAGTAGCTGCTTAATCCCCGACGCTTTAAAACCAAACTTGAGAAACTGGGAAGTCGGGAATCATGGGGTTGGTTTGGACGACCATTGAACAAAGATCTGCGGCCGTGAGAGCGCGGCCGGATTGCGCCCCGATTATTGCCACCGCTAAAGTTCCGCTTACCCACTTTTTCAAAGTTGATTACCCTACATGTCTATGAACCTTACAGATCTGAAACGCAAACCCGTCGGCGAGCTGGTAGATATGGCTCGTGAAATGGGGCTGGATAACCAGGCGCGCTCCCGCAAGCAGGAAGTCATTGCCTCCATCGTGCGCAAGCAGGCAAAGGCGGGCGAAGATATCTACGGCGAAGGTACCCTGGAGATCCTGCAGGACGGCTTTGGATTTCTGCGTTCGGCGGACTCCTCCTATCTCGCCGGCCCCGACGACATCTATGTCTCGCCGAGCCAGATTCGCCGTTTCAATCTGCGCACCGGAGACAGCATCGCCGGCAAGATCCGACCGCCAAAGGATGGCGAGCGTTATTTCGCCATGCTCAAGGTCGACAAGATCAACTTCAGCGAACCAAATTCCAAGAAACACAAAATACTGTTTGAAAACCTGACCCCACTATTTCCCGATGAGCGATTTGTGCTCGAACGCGGCAACGGCAGCACCGAGGACCTCACCGCGCGCATCATCGACCTGGTCGCGCCGATCGGCAAAGGTCAACGGGCGCTGATCGTTTCCCCCCCGAAAGCGGGCAAAACGCTGGTGCTGCAGAACATCGCTCAATCCATCGCGGCCAACAATCCGGAGACCTATCTGATCGTTCTGCTCATCGACGAGCGGCCGGAAGAAGTCACCGAGATGACGCGCCTGGTCAGCGGCGAGGTGGTGGCCAGCACCTTCGACGAACCGCCGTCACGGCACGTGCAGGTCGCAGAGATGGTCATCGAGAAGGCCAAGCGTCTTGTGGAACACAAGGAGAATGTGGTCATTCTGCTCGACTCCA
>QIDL01000410.1 GCA_003228415.1 Gammaproteobacteria bacterium
TCTGGCAGAATCGCCGGTTTTGTTCCGCCGGATGCCGTTGGGCTGATCATCGAGGCGATCGAGAAGGCTGCAGCGGCCAGGGGAACCACCGGCTAGTTGCCGGAAGCTCCCATGGTCGGTGCCGAGCAAACGGCAGTCGATGAGAAGTTCGCTGGTTGGGATCAGTGAGAAACGGAGGACACGACATGTACAAGATCAAGACGTTCAACCAGATAGCGGTCAGAGGGTTGGAACGGTTTTCAGGGTCGGAAATCGCCGACCCCCAGGCGATATTGCTGCGTAGCCACAAGCTGGAAAATACCGCGCTGACCCCGAACCTGCTGGCGGTCGCGCGAGCCGGAGCGGGAACCAACAATGTGCCGGTTGATGCCTGCACGGAACACGGCATCGTGGTGTTCAATACCCCTGGCGCCAACGCCAATTCCGTCAAGGAACTGGTGCTGGCGGCTCTGTTGATTGCCGCTCGCGACGTGGTGGGCGGCATCGGGTACGTGTCCAGCCTGAAGGATGTGAGTGACGAAGCGGAGCTCAATCGGCTGGTGGAAGCGGAGAAAAAACGCTTCAAAGGTCGGGAACTCTACGGAAAGTCGCTGGGGGTTGTGGGTCTGGGCGCCATCGGCTCACTGGTGGCCAAGGCGGCGTTGGACCTGGGTATGGATGTGCTCGGTTATGACCCCGCCATTTCCGTGGATTCGGCCTGGCGCCTGCCTGCCGAGGTACAGCGCATGGAAAATCTGCCAAGCCTTTTTTCCAGGGCCGATTTTGTCACCCTGCACGTTCCGCTGATGGCGGAAACACAAGGCATGATCAACGAAAACAGTCTACGTTCCTTCCAGCCTGGCAGCGTGCTGCTGAACTTCGCCCGGCAGCCGATCGTCGATACCCGGGCACTGACGCGAGCACTGGAAGACGGCCAGGTCGGGCTGTATATCGCTGATTTTCCGGTACCGGGTCTTACCGGTCATCCGAACGTGCGCCTGACGCCACATCTGGGCGCCAGTACCGAGGAGGCCGAAGAAAATTGTGCGGTCATGGCAGCCAATCAGTTGGTGAGCTTTCTGGAGACAGGCAACATTCAGAACTCGGTGAACTTCCCGGCGGTGAGCCTCGAACCGGGCGGGGGTTTTCGACTGGCGGTGACAAACCGCAACGTCCCCGGGATGCTCGGACAGATGACCTCGGTGCTCGCCGATCAGCAGATCAACGTGGTGGACATGCTCAACAGAAGCCGGGGTGATGTCGCCTATAACCTGATCGATGTGGTTGATGAACCGGCTCCGGCGCTCATCGAGGAGATCTGTGCCATCGAAAGCGTCATGAACGTCCGCGAATTCGAGATGTAGCTCAGGCCGTGGCGCCGGACCGATAACCCCGTCGGGCCTGCCGAATGCGAAAGCGCAGCGGCGATACCAGTGCGTCGAGCGCGGGAGCGAGCGGTATGAAGTCCCGGTGCAGGCGTGCGGCAAGCATGGCTGCTCCCAGGTGGCTGGTCACCGTTCCCATGGACCCATGACCGGTAGTAACAAACTTATCAACGAGTTTCCGTTGGTCCAGGCTGTACAGGCTGCCGATGATGGGATTGCGATCGGATGAAACACTGCGGGTTGCCTTGTGGACGCTCAGCGAACGATATGCATCCGGGGCGATGCGTTCGAGGTTTCGCAAATTCCGTTCGGTAGCCTCTGTGGCGGGCCAGGGGTTGTACTCGTAAGTCGCACCCACACCGAAACTGCGGTCGAGCCGCTGTTCGGCTCCAGGGAGAGGTGCGATGTAGCCGTTGCCGACAATGGGCAGTTTGAGAGACTCAAGCCGTTTACCAGTGGCACTGATCAGGTCGAGCTGCCCGGATACGGCTGCGAGCTCCAGAAATTCGGCGTCTGGAAATGCCTGGGTACCGACCCCGCAGGCTAGAATGGTCGGATGATCAGGCCAGGCGCTCAAGGGCCTTTCGGTCTGCACTTCGATGTTCGGATGATCGAAGAGCGTGGCGCAGAAGGCCGGTGTATTCACCACACAAGCATCTCTAAACCACAAGGCCGGACCGTCGATGGGGATACCGCTGAGCTCGCTGGCCGCACGGGCGCTGAGCAATTCAACGTGAAGTCCCGAGGCGCCATAGCGCTGTTCAACAGCCGTGAGGCGATCCAGCGGATAGTTCGGCGAGGCGATCTGCAGAGCGCCGCTGGCGACTATGCCGCGGCCCGGCTGTGCCGAATTGGCGGGAAGATACGATCGGCAGGCGGCCAGCGCGTGGGCGTAGGCGGTGACTCGAAAGTCGGCCGAAGCGCTGCCGTCCGCCTGCAGGCGTGGGTGCATCACGGTGATCGGTACACCGCTGGCGCCCGCGGCGATCTGCGCCGACGCTTCGAATACCCTCACAGAAGTTCCGGACTCTGCGAGCTCTCTGGCCACGCTTGCGGCAGCGATCCCCGCACCGGCGATATGAATTTCCTTTGGCGGATCGGTCTTCTCGAGCCCGACACCTCGAAAGGTACCGGCGAGGCTTTCCCGCTTGTACGGACGTTGATCGACGCGGCGCATTTCAAACCCCAGGGCTTGAAGGCTGCGCCGTACCCGGCCCGCCGAGGTAAAGGTGGTGACTGCGGTGCCCGGGGTCGAGACGCTGGCGAGCCTGTGAAACAGATCTTCGGACCACATCGCCGGATTGCGATCGGGAGCGAAGCCATCGAGCAGCCAGAGGTCGAACGGTCGCTGTTGCTGGCTGGCGAGTTGCGACAATCCGGCGCAGGCTTCGCCCCAGAATACCGACAGGGTAATCAGCCCATGATGGAATCGACGCCGGTGCCAGCCATGGATCAGCGGCGGATAGTCTTCACCGATCCGTTCATAGATGGGATGCTCTGCCTTTCGGTCACTCGAAAGATCGAGAAACGTTCGAGGATCGATGGGAGCTGCTTCGAAGCTGACAAAGTGCAGGTGTACCTTGTTGGCAACACACTGCTCTGCCGCTACGGCGAAATTGAGTCCAGTGCCGAATCCCAGTTCTCCCACCAGCAATGGACGGCCGCTGCGGAGCAGGGCCTGGAAGTTTGCCGGTTGCAGGAACACTCGCTGCACCTCGCCAGCGCCGTCCGGGGCGTGGTAAATGTCTCGAAATGCTTCCGCATAGGGTTGCCCATCCCGCCAGCTCAGCCTGGCTGGCTCGATCACGGCGCTCTGGGACGGTCTTCGGAGCGGATCCACTCACTCCAGGAACCAGGATAGAGCAGGGGTTCCGAAATGCCTGCCACCCGCATGGCGAGAATGTTATGCGCGGCGGTGACTCCGGAGCCGCAGTAGCAGACCACCGAATCACCTTCGGCTGGAAAGCGGGCCGCGAGAGCGGGCGGGTCTTTGAATTTCCCCGCTTCATCGAGGTTGTCCTGGAATGGCCGGCACAGCGCGCCGGGAATGTGCCCTGCAATGGGATCGATGGGCTCTTCCCTGCCTTCGAAACGTGGCTGCGACCGTGCGTCGATGAGGGTGTAGTCGACGGCGGACGTTGCCAGAGTGTTCACGTCAATGGTTCGGGTCAAAGCAGAGCGCAGATCGAAGTTCCCGGGCGTGGCGGTTTCCAGCGCGTCCGTGAGAGAGCCCCGCCAGTTGTTCAACCCGCCGTCCAGCACAGCGACCGCTTGGTGGCCGAGCCAGCGTAAGCACCACCAGGCTCGCGCCGCAAAGGCGCCACCCGCATCATCGTAGACCACCAACTGATCGGCGTTGTTGGCGCCCAGCGTTCTGAGCCTGGCCGCGAGTGCTTCCGGTTCCGGCAGCGGGTGACGGCCGCCTGCTCCGGGCGCAGCAGCAAGGTCTTCATCGAGGCTCAGGTATTGGGCGCCGGGAATGTGATTCTCGAGAAAGGCCCGGCGACCGGCCTGGGGATCCGCCAGGCTGGCCCGGCAGTCAAAAATCTTCACAGAATCCAGGGCCTTCAGGAGTGTCGTCGAATCGATCAGTGTCAGATATTGTTCCATGTTGTCTTGGCGGCCCTCCGTACGAGGCCCTTGAAATGTGGCCGAAAACCCCAATTCTGACATGATGTGGGTCTCAAGCGGGGTATTTGTCCCGGTGGGCATGGTAAGCAGTGGCTATACTCGAAATAATGGGATGGCAAGGTAGTTTTTTCGGGAACGAGGCGTCAGAATGCCGCGCTTCGGATACCCCACAATTTGAATTGCGCACTGCAAGCTCACGATATCTCTGAAGGGAGGCCTTATCAGGTGAATGCTGTTCTGGACTGGCTGGCACACGGAATCTGGGATTTATCGCCGCTGGCGATCATAGTTCTGGTCCTGGTGCTCACCCACATCACCATCGTCGGGGTGACCGTCTATCTGCATCGGCACTCGGCGCACCGGGCGGTGGACATGCACCCGATCCTGAAGCACTTCTTCCGATTCTGGTTGTGGATGACCACCGGCATGGGCACCAGGGAGTGGACGGCGATACATCGCAAGCACCACGCTGTGTGTGAAACCGAAGAAGATCCTCACAGCCCGGTCATTCAAGGTCTGAGAAAGATCCTCTGGCAAGGCGTGGAAGTCTACCGGCTGGAATCCAGGAAAACCGAAACCCTGGAGCGCTACGGCGCAGGGTGTCCGGATGACTGGCTGGAGCGCAACGTCTACAGCCGCTTCACCACAGGCGGAATCGCGCTGATGATGATCATCAATGTGGCCCTGTTCGGCGTGATCGGAATAACGATCTGGGCCATTCAGATGGTGTGGATTCCATTTTTTGCTGCCGGTGTGGTCAACGGCATTGGCCACTACTGGGGCTACCGGAACTTCGAGTGCCCCGACGCGGCGACCAACATCGTGCCGTGGGGGATCATCATCGGCGGTGAGGAACTGCACAACAATCACCACACCTATCCGAATTCCGCCAAGCTTTCACAGAAGCCCTGGGAATTTGATATTGGCTGGTTCTGGATCCGCTTGTTCGAGATCCTGGGCCTGGCCAAGGCTCGCAGCACCGGACCGGTGGCGCAAAAGGTCCCCGGTAAGCAATCGCTGGACCTCGATACCGCCTGGGCGGTGCTGAACGATCGTTTCCAGGTCATGTCGCGCTATGCGGAAAACGTGGTCAAGCCGCTGGTCGAGCAGGAACTCGATGCCACCCGGCGTGCCGTG
>QIDL01000043.1 GCA_003228415.1 Gammaproteobacteria bacterium
GTTATCAGTCCGGAGAGACCGATCAGGTCGGCGTTCTCTTCAACAGCGGCGTCGAGGATTCTGTCCATGGGCACGATGACACCGAGATCCACCACGTCGTAGTTGTTGCACTGTAGAACGACGCCGACGATGTTCTTGCCGATGTCGTGAACGTCTCCCTTTACCGTGGCCATGACGATCTTGGCCTTGCGCTGGACGTCCTCCCCTTGTTGCTCCTCGATGAAAGGAACCAGGTGTGCGACCGCCTGTTTCATGACCCTGGCGCTTTTGACCACCTGCGGCAGGAACATCTTGCCCTGTCCGAACAGATCTCCCACGGTATTCATCCCATCCATGAGCGGACCTTCGATGACTTCGATGGGACGATCGGCGGCCTGTCTGGCCAGTTCGGTATCCTCGAGGATGTAATCGGTAAGTCCATGAACCAGCGCATAGCTGAGACGCGCACCCACTTCCGCTTCGCGCCAGGTGAGATCCTCCTTGACCTGCTGCAGGCCCTGGCCCGCATAGGAATCCGCGATTGCCAGCAACCGTTCGGTTGCATCCTCGCGCCGATTCAACACCAGATCTTCAACGCGCTCGCGCAGATCATCCGGCAGGTCTTCGAGGATGCCGAGTTGCCCTGCGTTGACGATGCCCATGGTCAAGCCCGCTCGGATAGCGTGATAAAGAAAGACGGTATGAATGGCTTCGCGAATTCCGTTGTTGCCTCGAAAGGAGAACGACACGTTGCTGACCCCGCCCGATGTGGATGCGTGTGGCAAATTGTCAGAAATCCAACGGCAGGCTTCGATAAAGTCCACTGCGTAGTTCTGGTGTTCTTCGATACCGGTACCGATGGCAAAAATATTCGGATCGAAAATTATGTCTTCGGGTGGGAAGCCCACCTCATCGACCAGGATCCGATAGGAGCGTTGGCAGATCCCGGTTTTACGCTCGAAGGTATCGGCCTGGCCATCTTCATCGAACGCCATGACTACAACGGCGGCCCCGTAACTGCGACAAAGACGGGCGGTTCTGATAAAAAGCTCTTCGCCTTCCTTGAGACTGATGGAGTTCACCACGGATTTGCCCTGGGTGCAGCGCAAGCCCGCTTCGAGAATCTCCCACTTGCTGGAATCCAGCATGATGGGGACCCGGGCGATGTCCGGTTCGGCGGCCAGCAGCTTCAGAAAACGGACCATCGCCGCCTCGGAATCGAGCATCCCCTCATCCATGTTGATGTCGATGATCTGAGCGCCGCTGACCATCTGTTGTCGTGCGACCTTCAGCGCGGCATCGAAATCGTCTTCCAGGATGAGCCGGGCGAAGCGCGCAGAACCGGTCACATTGGTTCGCTCGCCGATGTTGATGAACAACGAAGTGTCGGTTGCCTCGAACGGTTCGAGCCCGCTCAGGCGCAATGCGGGCGTGAGCTTCGGAATGAGCCGCGGCGTCACGCCTTCGATGCGCTCCGCCATGGCTTCGATGTGATCGGGTGTCGTGCCGCAACAGCCACCGATCACGTTGACGAGTCCACTGTCGGCAAACTCCCCGAGGGTTGCGGCCATCTTTTCCGGCGTCTCGTCGTAGCCTCCGAACTCGTTGGGCAGACCGGCGTTGGGGTGCGTGCTGGTGAAGGTGGTGGCGATTCGGCTCAGTTCCTCCACATAGGGGCGCAACTGGTCGGCACCGAGTGCACAATTGAGCCCGATGGTCAGAGGCTGAGCATGACTGAGTGAATGCCAGAACGCGGTGCAGGTCTGACCCGAAAGGGTACGGCCGCTGGCATCGGTTATCGTCCCGGAGATCATCAGCGGAATGCGCCGGCCGAGGCTTGCCTGGAGTCCCAGCACGGCGTGAACCGCCGCCTTGGCGTTCAGGGTATCGAAGACCGTTTCGATCAGCAGCAGGTCGACGCCTCCCTCGATCAGGGCGCGGGCCGCTTGCTGGTAGTCGGTGGTCAGCGCTTCGAAGCTGACATTGCGAAACCCTGGATCGTTCACATCCGGCGACAGGCTGGCGGTGCGGTTGGTCGGGCCCATCACACCCGCAACAAAGCGCGGTTTGTCGTCACTGCTGTAGTCGTCGGCCGCGGATCGGGCGATGGCGGCGCCCGCCAGGTTGATCTCCCGGACGCAGGATTCGAGCCGGTAGTCGGCCTGAGCGATCTCGCTGGCAGTGAAGGTGTTGGTCTTGATGATGTCCGCACCGGCGGCCAGATACCGGCAGTGAGCATCTCGGATCACCTCCGGCTGGGTCAGGCAGAGCAGGTCATGATTGCCCTTGACGGCAGCCGGATGATCGGCAAAGCGCGTGCCTCGGAAGTCTTCTTCCGTCAGACTCAAGGACTGCAGCAGGCTTCCATAGGCGCCGTCGAGAATGTGGATGCGCTCTGTAAGGCTCTCTTTGAGGAGATTGAAGCTGTTTTCGGACACGATTGGGGCGCCAGCAGGACTGAATAGGTCGCCAGTTTAGAGTCGACCTCGGTGAATACAATTGAAGTAAAAGGCTTCTTCCTTGAATCCGGCTCATGTTGAGGAAACTCCTTGCGACGGCCTCTTGCGCCGAATGGGCTTCTTGCAGTAGATTCCCGACTGAAAAGGTAGGGTATAGCGGACAGACGCCCGTCGGCCCGGAATACAGCAGACTACGGAAGAAATTGACCAGATGATCGAGATTTCCGCCACCGCACAGAGCTACCTCGGCGAGCTGCTGACCAAGCAGGACGACGATCAGGTAGGCATTCGCGTGTTCGTGGCCCAGCCGGGCACACCTCATGCGGAAACCTGTATCGCCTATTGCCGTCCCGGCGAGGAGCAGGAGGGGGATTTACCCGTTGCCTATGATGGTTTCACCGCCTGGTTCGAGGAGCGCAGCGTGCCGTATCTGGAAGATGCGGTGGTGGATTACCAGGAGGATAAGATGGGCGGGCAGCTCACCATCAAGGCACCCAATGCTCGAGTCCCGAAGGTTGGAGACGACGCGCCGCTGGAAGATCGAATCAATTACGTGCTCTATAACGAGATCAATCCAGGTCTGGCCGCCCACGGCGGCATGGTGACACTGGTGGAGATCGTCGAGGAAAATGTCGCCATTCTGCAGTTCGGCGGCGGCTGTCAGGGCTGTTCGGCCGTGGACCTCACCCTGAAAAACAGCGTCGAACGATCGCTGCTCGAGCAGATCCCGGAACTCACCGAGATCCGCGACGCCACCGATCACAGCTTCGCGGAAAATGCTTACTATCGTTAGTCCGGAGCGTTAATCCGGAGCGCTAATCCGGCCCCGTAGAGCGCCTGGCCGCCAGCGGCCCCGTCAGACTGCTGGCCAGTTCCCGTAACAAGGCGTCCGTGGTTGCCCAGTCGATGCAGGCATCCGTCACCGAAACCCCGTATTGCATTTTCTCCCTGCAGGCGTCGAGCGGCTGGTTACCGGCTGCCAGATTGCTTTCGATCATGAGCCCCACGATGGATTGGTTGCCGCGCAGGATCTGGCTGGCGATGTCGCGAGCGACCAGGGGCTGTCGGTTATGGTCCTTCTCGGAATTGGCATGAGAACAATCCACCATGATATTGGCGGGGAGATCGGCCTCTTTCAATGCCGATTCACAGACAGCGATGCTTTCAGCATCGTAATTCGGACCGTTGCTGCCGCCGCGTAACACGATGTGTGCGTTGGTATTGCCACGGGTCTGCAGCACGGACACCTGTCCGGACAGGTTGATGCCGAGAAAACTGTGGGGACTGGCAACGGATTGCAGCGCGTTGAGCGCCACGCCGAGCCCGCCATCGGTGCCATTCTTGAATCCAACCGCCGAGCTCAATCCGGAAGCCATTTCACGATGAGTCTGGGATTCCGTGGTGCGTGCGCCGATTGCCGACCAGCTGATCAGGTCCTGCAGATATTGCGGGGTGATCGGATCGAGGGCTTCGGTTGATAGTGGCAGCCCCATGGCGGCGATGTCGAGCAGCAGTCGCCGGGCGATCGACAGACCTTGTGCGACCTCGAAAGTGTCGTCGAGGTGTGGGTCATTGATGAGGCCCTTCCAACCCACCGTGGTCCGGGGCTTTTCGAAGTACGCGCGCATGACGATGAGCAGCGAATCATCGAGTTCTTTTGCCAGGCTGGCCAATCGCCGGGCATAGTCGCGGGCGGCATCGACATCGTGGATGGAGCAGGGGCCCACCACGATCAACAATCGCGGATCCTCCCGGGCCAGAATGCTGCGGACGGCGTCGCGAGCGGTCTGTACCTGGCTCTGAATCACATCGGGTATCGGCAATTCGGCCTTGAGTTGATGTGGCGTGATGAGCACTTCCTGCGCCTTGATGTTCAGGTTGTCCAACTGAGTCATAGCTCTCTCCTGTTCGCTCCTGATGGTGTGGCGCAGCCAATAAAAAACCCCGCCGGCGCTGCCTGACGGGGTTTCCTGTCGAAGGCAGCTCGCACTACCTCCGAAAGTTGGAAGGTAGAGCTAGTTCGTAAAAAAATAGCTTGCCCACCAACGCGCCTGGTCCGATTGACCCGAACCGTCCGCGCGTAGGTTGAAAAGCACTCTGCCTTGCATCTGAATGACGTAGCTCGCTAAACGAGCGGTGGATATTACCCTGCAGAATCTAGAAATCAACCGCTTACCTGCGGTCTCCACTCGTGGGTCCAATTCGGGCCCCGTTTGGCTTAAACTGGCGCCAACGCCTGCAGATAGGGATTGGTTTAGCGAATGTGGTACCTCATTGAAGACTTCTTCGAACAGAGCCTGGTCATGCAAGCCTGCATTGGTTGGGGATGGCTCGCTGTCCTGATCATGGTGACCTCCATCTTCCTCAGTTAGGGGTATGTCCGCGTATGTGGCTTTCATCTCTCACCACCGACCAGCGTAAGGCGTTGCTGGGGCTTGCCCACAATGTCGTGGTGTCGGACGGCCTGCTCGATCCCAACGAGGAAGGGATGCTGGACGAATTCAAACGCGAGATGGAGCTCACTCAGGCGCAAGATGTCGAGTACCTCGAGCTTTCGGGT
>QIDL01000478.1 GCA_003228415.1 Gammaproteobacteria bacterium
ATCTATGCTCCACCACTTCTTGCCTCGATGCAGATTCTATCTGGTTCGCGAATGCGAGGTACCGGTTCCGCCATATTACTCATCGGTTTACTGTTGGTGGGGCAAGGCATGGGACCGGCGTTGTCAGGCTTCCTTAGCGACATATTCATGGAATCGAACACAGCCATAGCGGACCACCTCTCATTGCGCAATGCATTGGCTTGGATGTCGTCATTCTTTCTTTTTGGTAGCGTTTTAGTGTTTTTCGCCGGCCGGTTCATGAATCGAGGAATTGAGGATGCGAGACGATTCGACGCAGAACTCCCGTAGTGCCCATGGGAGATGAGCATAATATCAGAATCTCAATCAGGACAAGGTTAAAGGCTTGTCGAGTGGATCAGCGATCTCGCAATTCAGAATTTGATGGCCCAGAGCATCCCCTTTGAATTGCGAATCGGCAGATCGTCCGTTACCGAGTCACCCGCTTAAAGGTATAGAGCAATCAGAAATCGGGTTTATCACCATAGGCGAGACCGGCTACGGGTTCCGGACTCTGTTCACAGACACTGTGTGAGCTGCTACAACATTTCCTGGATCAGCAAGGCTGGAGGATCGTCGTCATGAGTGCAGAACAGATCGAGATCGAGCGCGAAGGGGCTATCGTGACCATTCGCTTGAATCGGCCGCGGTATCGCAATGCCCAGTCACGAATTCTGCTTGAAGAAATGACCCAGGCGTTTGCCGATGCCGACAATGACACCAGCGTGCGGGTGATCGTGCTGGCGGGCGCGGGCGAGCACTTCTCCGCGGGTCACGATCTTGGTACTCCTGAGGAGACCGCGGATGCCAATACCAAACCCTTTGGCCCGGGCTCGCTGGGGCGAATCAATCGATCGTGGCATCTGATGATAGAAAATTCCCTGCGTTGGCGCGATGTCAAAAAGCCGACCATCGCCGCGGTGCAGGGATACTGTATTTTCGGGGGCTATCTCATCGCGTCCTGTATGGACATCATCATTGCCGCGGACGATGCAAAATTTCTACCGGCCCATCTGCAGCTCTTCAGCGCGCCTTGGGATCTGGGTATACGTAAAGCCAAACAGATTTTGTTTGAGAATCGGTTTATTCATGCTGAGGAGGCTCTGGAACTCGGTCTCGTGGCTGAGGTGGTACCGCGGGCGGAGCTGGATCAGGCTGTCATGGCCCAGGCTCGTCGTTTTGCCGACAACGATCCGCTGACCCTGAGAATGTTGAAGCAGTCGATCAACGCCGCCCAGGATGCGATGGGTTATCGCAACGCCGTTCAAGCCGCTCACTCCAGTTACATGATGATGGAACTGGCAGGCACTATCCGTCCTCGAGAAGGAGAAACAGAGCGTCGCCTTGGTGGTGTGGCAAAGGCTCTCGAGAAAGAGCAGCAGAAAGAGCGACAGGAAGGCGAGGATTGAGGCAGCTTCGTTCGCCTATCCCGGGAAAAAACAAGTAGCGCAACCACCGGCCGCCAGGGTGGCCGCCGCCTCCTGACGATCCGCATCGGACTGATACTGCGGCTCCTCGTTTCGTTCTATGCGGCTGTCGTTGTGTTTTCCGGCCGGGTCCGGACGCATGACGCTGTCCTTCCAGACATCGTCCTCAGCCCACCGATACGGTAACGGGCGAATCGTGCCGGGCACCTGAATGGAATCCAGGGCGCTGAGCGTATCGATCATGATTTTTCTCTGCAGGCCTTTATCGTCTGCTTTGCCTGCCGTGTGGCCGAGCGGGAAGTCGAGAAAAACGGCTCGTGGCGGGTTCACCGCCGCAGTGATGGAGAAGGCCGAGGACATGCAGATGGTGGGGATGCCCCGGGCTTCGATCTCGCGCGCGATCAATCCGACGGATTGATGACAAACGGGTCATGCGGGCACCATGATCGCGACGTCCACCTCGTCCTTGACCAGTCGATCTGCCAGAGCCGGAGCCAGGATGTCCCGTACCCGCCTGGCCGAGTAGATGCCGCCCATGAAGGTGTAGGCGTTGTCGGCAGCCTTGGCGATCCGACTCAGCCCTGCCAGATCCTTCAGTGTCTCGAGTGGGAAGACGACGTTGGGGTCCTTGCGTGCGTCGGTCATGTCATAGGCAAAATGGCTGACCCGCAGCTCGGAGGCGTGTGTATTCGCTGCTATGGCGCGAAAGCTCAAATCATCCTTGAAGTGAAATGCGATCTGACCACGGCGATAGATTCCGCCAGATGCGATGAGCGCCACGGTGGATTTGGCGAGTGGCTTGGCAAGCGGCGTGAATGGCGGGGTATCTTCGTTGGTCACCCAGCGATAGGGTGGATAGCCCAATGCGGCGTACTGATCCAGTGTTCGTTGAATATAGTCGACCGGGTCGGCCATGCTCAGCTCGACCAGCCCGGAGCTTCTGCCTTCTGAATCTCGCCGTTGACCTCGAGAGTCACTCGATCCGTGTAGAAGGCCAGGTGGTCCTTCAGCGGGACACACTCGCGGTACGGATCTTCGTAGGCCCAGACCGAGTTCGCGAGCGCTGGATCCGGGTGATCGATAGACCAGTAACTGGCGTTGCCCTTGAACGGACAGTAGGTGGAATGATCGGTGCGCGTCAGCAGCGAGGGGTCTGCGTCGGCGAGCGGCAGATACCAGACCGGATGGTGTCGTGATTCCGTGACCTGTAGCGGGTGTGTTGTATCGATCACTACCCGATCGCCGGCCAGGATGCGCACACGATCCCCGGTTGCCTTGATATCGACTTGATAATCCGGGTGCTTCTCGAATCCCGGCGCGGTGGTCTGATGATTCATAGATTGTCGCCTGGAAGTGTCAGGAGACGCTTACGTTATGTGCACGGAGGCCGTTCTGGCAAGAGGGCGCGTCGGAAAAGTGCGGAAAGGGCTCAGGCGGCGGCGTAAGTCAGAGCTTCGGCGAGCCTTTCATCGATCAGCCGCTGGGCGGTTTCGCAGCAGCGTCCGCACCCGGTTCCCAGGCCCCAGGCCTCTGCCAGATGGGATACATGAAATGCACCTTCATCGACGGCGTCGATGATCTGAGAGTCGGTAACCGCTTTGCAGAGGCAGACATACATGGTGACGTTGTCTTCGGTCGGCTGAGAATGCGTCCATTTAAATGCAAATCGTTCTCGATTGCAAATGGTGATAAGTCTTATTACCGTTTGTGTCGGCGCTTCCTTCTGATTCTTGAATGCAAATAATTTCCATTTATATTTCAATGACTTAGATTGAATGTTTGGTTTGCTTTGCCCGATCATCTGAGGCATTGTTGTCGATTCAGATTTGCTCAGGGAGCCCCATGCAGCCTATTGACAGTGAAATCTTCACCCACCTGAATCGGGCACTTCGCAACGAGTTGACCGCCATCAATCAGTACTTCCTGCATGCCAAGATGCTGGAGGATTGGGGGCTTGCTCAGATCGCCAGCCATGTACGCGAGGAATCCATCGATGAGATGAAGCATGCAGATTCACTGATGGAGCGCATTCTCTTTCTCGAAGGGCTGCCGAACCTGCAGGACATGGGTAAGCTACGCATCGGCCAAACGGTCCAGGAGATCCTGGAGTGTGATCTGAATCTGGAGATGGAAGCGGTGCCGGATCTGCGGGAGTCTATCGAGTACTCGGAGAAAATCGGCGACTTCGTCAGTCGCACGTTGCTTTCGGAAATTCTGAGTTCCGAAGAGCAACACATCGACTGGATCGAGACTCAACTCAGCCTGATCAAGAAGGTGGGGCTCGAAAACTACACTCAGTCGCAGATCCAGGCATAGCCTGAGCCGTCGCCGCCGGGCCGCCTTTACGGCGGCTGTGGTCTTCTGATGCTCAGTTGCCGGGTAGCTGGTATTGCGCGTAGTCGGTGAGGTTCGTTGCGGTCAGCAACCGGGCAAAGCGGGTGTCCGCACGCAGGAAGGCGCTTTCGGCCGCCCACAACAGCTCGATGTCCTGATTGTCATCGGCGTCAAAATCGCGAACCGCTCGCTCGGCATCCTCAAAGAGAACCCAGATGCCGAACCAGAACCGCCTGTTGATCGCGCCCTCTGTCATCGCCGACTGGATAGAGTCGGTGGCCTGTGGGCGATACGCTGGCTCAGCCAGCCCGCGTACGAAGGCATCCACCCAGCCGGATTCGCTACCCTGCTGCATCAGCAGCGTTCGGATCTTTTCCCACTGCTGGTTTCGTACCGCCAGGAGAATCGCCGTCTTGGGCTGACGGCTCTCCAGGTAACCCAGCTTGATGGCGACCTGGTATTGATATGTTGCGCTGGCTGTGTCGTTTACCCACAGATACGCCAGCGCCAGCCGGTCGTTGACGAAAGCCGACATCGGATTGAGTTTGGCCGCTAGCTCGATGTGAATCAGAGCCGTTTGATAATCACCGAAATTCGATAACAGGTTCGAGTACCAGTAGTGAGCCAGTACGCTGTCGGAATCCTGCTCCAGAGCCAGCTTCAGATGCCTCTCTGCTTCCGCCCAGCGTTTTTCCTTCATGAACATGAAACCCTCCAGCGCGTTCACATCCGCAGTGAGATCTTCATTCAGGTTACTCACTACCGCGAGGACGGCTCGGGCCTGAGTGAAGCTTTCCGCTATCAGATCTCTGTCTCTGGGATAAAAAGGCTTGACGGCTAACGACTGAGCCAACGCCAGATGTGCCTCTGCAAATTCGGGTCTCAGTGCGATGGCTTCGCGCAGCAGACCGATGGCGCGGTTGATTCGGCCCGCGCCGCGCAGGCTCCACTGATATTGTGCCTCGAGGTACTTTCGATAGGCGTCGTCTTCGATGTCCGTGGTTGCCTGATTTTCCTGGAGTGGCTGGATCCGCAGTTCCTGCTCCAGACCTCGAGAAAGTTCGGCCAGGGCGTCCGCCTGCAGTGCGGGCAGATTGCGTGTGGTACCTTCGATGAGTTGTGACCAGATGTTGGCGCCGCTATCGGTGTCGGTCAAACTCAAGGTCACCAACACTTCTTCACCGACAAGGGCAATTGCACCCTCTACCAGATAGTC
>QIDL01000081.1 GCA_003228415.1 Gammaproteobacteria bacterium
AGACGGCGGTCGCACAGGACGCAACATCGTTCCCTGTACAGACGCGATCGGAGACTGCCTGCCAGGCTTCGTCATCCAGCTCGACTTCAAGAATCGATCCGCTCCGACCCAGCGGCAGAATGCGGGCGCTGTCGAGACCGTTTTCCGCCATGAATGTGGCAGCATCCGCACCGGCTGCGAGGGTGATCGTGCGGGCGGTCTCGGGCAGTTCCAATTCGAAAGGCGTTTGCCAGGCGAACGCCTCATCGGCGGCAACTACCGACTGACTGGCCAGCATCAACAGGCAAAGTAGAAGCCTATTCACGACCCACCTCCCCGGGTGCTGGCCCGGGTGGAACCGGCAGCGCCATGGCCATCCTCGATTCCCGCTGTTCGCCGTTCTGATCCCGGACCAGGAGACGCAACTCCCAGGAGGTGGAGCCGGCCGTCATCGCCGAAAGAGTTTCCAGATCCACGCTGCCGAGCTCGCCTTCCTCTACCGGTTGCTCGATGCCCTGGCCGAAAGCTTGCCAGTCATAGGGAGAGGGAGTTTCTTCCTTATTCTTGTTGCGTTTGCTCTTCTTCTTTTTCTTTTTGTCGGGCTCGACCACCACCACCGAGCCCGGGGCCGGCCGGACCGCCAACTCGGCACCGGCAAAGCGGGCGGCGGCCGCCACGCCCTCAACGGATATCCAGACCTTCTCATCGCGCAGGGTCAGGTCGACGCCGGTCAGGCGCGCGTTGATGTAGTCCTCCGGCGCTGCTGCCAGCGCTCGGACATAGTCCACCCGGCCGTAACCCGAAGTCTGATCAACGCCTTCGGCGCCTACATCCAGCGCCGACTGAACGATGATGCGCTGCACGTCATCTGCACTGAGACCGGGTCGCTCGGCCAGCAGACGGGATGCCATACCGCTCACCATGGCTGCCGAAAAGGAGGTGCCCGAGGCCCGGTAGTAGTGGTCATCGTCCCCGACAAAGGCAGAGCCTTCCGCATAATCGGGTGGATTGGACAGGCCGATAAAGTCGGTATCCCGCGCCCTTAAAGACAACACGTCCACTCCAGGCGCCAGCACCGCGAGCCTGGATCCGAAGTTTGAGAATCCGGCTCGTTCGCCGTTCACATCGCTCGCACCCACCACCAGCACACCGGGCAGGGTCGCATAGCCCGAGTAGGCGACACTCAAGCCTTTGTTGCCCGCACTCACAACGATGAGCACATCGTTATCCGCGGCGTATTGAGCCGCCGCATGCTCCAGATCGGTTACCAGCTCGCTGCCGAGGCTCAGGTTGATCACCTGGGCCCCGTGGTCTACCGCGTAGTAAATGGCGGCAGCCACGGCGGAGCTGCGGGCCTGGCCGATGAAGTTGGCCACCTTCAGCGGCATGATCACCGCATCGCCATTGACCGCCGAGATCCCGAGGCCGTTGTTGGTGCACGCTGCGATGATTCCCGATATATGGGTGCCGTGGCCACTCTGGTCCCAGGGATTGTTGTTGTTGTCGACGAAGTTCCAGCCGATCAGATCGTCGACGAAGCCATTGCCATCGTCGTCGTAGCCGTTGCGCGTTTCCCCGGGATTACGCCACAGCCGTTGTGCGGCAAAATCCGGGTGCAGGTAGTCCATCCCGGTGTCGATGACAGCGACGACGATGGGTTGTGCCGCTGCGCCGCTGCGGTACGTTTGAGCAGCTTCGGAATAGATGCGCAGGGTCCCGAGAGCCCACTGATCGGCAAATGTCTGATTCCAGCCACCGTTCGAATGCAGAAACGGATCATCCGGAGTTTCCGCCAGCAGTCCCTGGCCCGCGAACAGACCGAGCAGCAGCACGAGCGTGCCGGTGCTGTTGTTCATGGCTGCGGTACCGGTTGCAGAAAAACCACCAGCGGACTGCCGGACAGCGCCTCGGCCACCCTGGCAAGATCGGCATCCACCGGGGCGGCCACCTGATAGATGCCGAGTGCCGATGGGCCGGCAACGATGCTGATGTCGTTGGCCAGCAGCAGCGCTCTGATCTCGGCTTCGGTCACAGCGGCCGCAAAGGTCAACGTGAAATCCGCGGACTGCCCGATACTGGTTCCGGCGACAGTTGTCGAGACGACTTCCGTCCCATCGGAGTCCAACGATTGCCGTCCGCCGAGCAGCACGGCGAGGCCCAGCAGCAGAGCGAACTGACCTGCCAGCGCCAATCGGGCGAGCGGCGGCGTCGCCGACCACTGCAGTCGGTCGAGCAGACGTTGGATCAACCCGGGGGATTCTTTGGCTCTCGAGGGGCCCACCTCGCCGACGACCAGAGGTGCCTCGGGTTGCTCCTGTACAACGCCATCCAATTGCCCCATCGCCCGCTCGAGAACGGCCGGATCGTAGGCTGGCTCCTCTGGGCCGCGCTCCGCCACCGTGTCTGCGAATACCCGCAGCGCGTCGAGCCCCGCAGGGGCAATTTCACCGTCATCGATGAATGCCTGAACCGCCAGAGCTTCCGCGTCGCTCAAGGTACCGGCGACGAACCAGGGCAGCAGTTGTTCCGCTTCACGCCGATTCATGAGGCCATCTCCACATTGGCCGGATCCAGCCCGGCACCGGTGAGCAGCCCCTGGAGCTGCTTCCTGGCATGGAACATCCGGGTTTTCACGGTGTTTTCCGGACAGCCGACGATTTCGGCGATTTCGTGGTACGTACAGCCATGAAAGAAGGTCAGCTCGATGACATCCCGGTGATCGGGTGAGAGCTTTTGCAATGCCGATCGCAGCGCGTTCTGCAGGATATCGCGATCGTGGGACACCGCTGCCGAGGCTTCTGTGTCATCGACCAATCCTGGCGCATTGTCTACATCGATGGTATCGAATGACTTGCGACGCACCGAATTCAACGCGAGATGCCGGGTAATCCCGAGGATCCAGGTGCTGACCTTGGAGCGGCCTTCAAACCGTGCCGCCGTTTTCCAGACTTCCATCATGACGTCGTTGGTTACCTCCTCCGCTTTAGTGACATCAGAAATCAGACGGTGGGCGTAGCGAAACACCCGCTCACCGTAAGCGGTGAACAGCCGTTCGAAAGCCTGACGATCTCCGGTTGCTATGCGGGCAACCAGTACCTGGTCTTGATCCGTCGCGGGATTGTCGCTCGACATACTTCCCTGCCTGATCTTCCAATACATGGAACGCGATTGTTCGAGAAATGCTTCCATGCCATTGAGTCACTGCCACTCGAAAAATCGTTCAAATGGCGCGAAGAAGCTAATAAAGAAAAGGTGCGCGAAACTCTGCGCAATCGCTTCCCCCCAGAAGCCCACCGATTAAACGCCCATGATGCGACCCTTTCAAGCATCTTTCCTGACTGAGACCCAGGCATGCAGGTATCCGGTCACGATTGAATTGAACCCCTTCTCAAATCAGGGTGACTCAAGCAGTGAACACACGAACAGCCGGTTCGCAACAGAACCAGGGAGAGCGCCATGATCACTGTGAGAGAGACACTGATGAGCCTTGCCACCACCGATGCCGAACGTGAACTGTTGAAATTGTGGATGGACGAAGATTCCGATCCCTATAGCGCACGCCGACGTGCATGGCAGGAAGTATCCCGCCGCAAGGGACTGGGTATGACCGAGCGGCGCTTGTACTGGTAACAGGCGCCCCGAATTCGGGGATCGTCAGGCACCGCGGCACTACGGATTCACCCGGAAACTCGCTATGCTGGTTGCTTCACAGCACGATTCGTCAGCCAGGTGACCGAGTTCCCCGCAGACCTTTTTCGCCGTGTCGATGAATCCCCGGACCGGGAATTTTATCGCGAACCGAGATTCGTCACCCACATAGATGACGCGACCATCGACGCTCTCACCCGGTACTACGAGGAGTTTATCCCGGAACAGGCAAGCGTCCTCGATCTCATGTCGTCATGGATTTCGCATCTGCCGGACGTCGGTTACTCGAAAGTGGTGGGCCTTGGCATGAATGCCGATGAACTTGCTGCCAATCCCCGCCTGGACGAGTTCCTGGTACACGACCTGAATGAGACGCCCGAGTTGCCGTACGCTCCCGAGAGCTTCGACCGGGCGCTCATCACCGTTTCGATTCAGTACCTGGTTCGACCGGTGGATGTGCTTGCGTCCACGCGTCGTGTCTTGAAGAGGCGGGGGCGGATTGCCATCGCCATGTCCCATCGGTTGTTTCCGACCAAGGCCACGGTTGCTTTCACCCGGCTTCCAGCACCAGAGTTCATCCGGCTCGTGCAGGCCTATTTGCATGAGTCCGGATATTCCGAAGTTGAGTTCGTCGATCGTTCACCGGCAGGCGCCGATCCGTTGTGGCTGATCACCGGAATGAAATGAGAGGGCGATATTTGTGTTGGACGTAGCGGCCAAGGGATTTACCGTCATACTGGCACGCTCGAAGAAGAGCATCTTTGTGGCCGACGGCAGCAGCATCCTCTACACCTTGCGCAAGCAGGGTGTCGACGTGCCGTTCAACTGCGGGACAGGTAGATGCGGGGTTTGCGAAGCCGCGGTGCTCAGTGGCATACCCGATCACCGCGACCACGTGCTCAGCGATGCGGAGAAGGCGTCCAACCAATCGATGATGATCTGTTGTTCGGGTTCGCTGACTTCCGAGCTTGAACTCGATCTCTAGGAAACGACCGAACCCCGCCTGTCTACTCCGGAGCGAACGCGTTCACCTGCTCATCCAGAGCGATCAGCATGGTGCGTTCCAGACCGTTCATTCTGTGGTGTGCGATTGCCTGGTAGCCCTCGTCATTGCCGAGATCCAATAGATTCTGCCGGGTCGGCCAGCTCACCAGCAGCACCGAGTCCCAGTCGTAGTTGGTATCCCCGACGAGGTGTTCCTGTGCTTCACCGAGCCAGAGCAATTTGCCGCCATGGGCCGCCACGAAAGGACCCGCCAATTCGCCATAGCGAGCGTATGCTTCGGCCCCGGTGCCGTCACCATCCAGCGAGTGCTCGCGGAATTTCAAGAGATTGATCATCAGCACCGGACCCTGGTCGGCGTC